>DAOOQY010000154.1:0-8133 GCA_035389025.1 Verrucomicrobiota bacterium | reverse complement strand
CGCTTTCCAAGCACGGTCCTCATTGCATGGCCACACCAAAGCGGTGCTGAAGCACTGCACCTTACACGCATTCTGGCGGAGGGAGTGTTCTCGGACCATCGTCCGTCCTCTTCCCCCTCACCCTAACCCTCTCCTCGGGGAGAGGGCCGGGGTGAGTGGGAACGGCGTGCCCGCCCATCCTCGATGCTCGATTGCACTGAAATGCGTGTAAGGTGCAGGCTGAAGCACACGCACTCCAGACGCTTCGCGCCGCCGGACGCGCTCGTGTCCAGGCAGCTTCCGTGCGAGCTCCGCATCTCAGCCTCCCTAAGGTTGACGCGTATGCGCGGCTGCGGGAGAGGGCCTTCAAGAGGGATCGGCGCGCCGAACAACGGGAGGCCATCGAGGCCGTTGTCATTCAGCCTCACTGGCGCTGGCCTTTGCGGCGAACACCCACCCTGCGAAGATCGATCGGATTGAACCCGAGCTTGAGGGCCGGCGAGTCCGGGTTGAGCCGGAAGTTGTAGGCGCGCGAGTTGTAAAACATCGGGTCGGCCACGACCGAATGGATGTCGTGGCCTCGAGCCTGCCATTCCGCCAGTGTCGACCCGGCGAAGCGCATCGAGTCGGGGCGGGCCTCGGGCCGTCCGTCGAAATACACGTTGTTATCGAGCCGGAATCGGTTGTTCGTCCAACTGCTGCCCAGGAGTTCGCCGGAGTCGAAGTAGACGATATTGCGCTCGAAGGTGAACGAGATGTGGTCTTCCTCGCGCGAGCGCATGAGTTGGTGTTCGGCATTGAAGGCGAAGATGTTGTTGCGCACAACGTTCTCACGCCCGTAATGCTGGTGGAAACCGGCGCTTTTGCACCGATAGACCACGTTGTGTTCGAGCGCGATGTAACTGCTCCCTTCATCGGTGTAGAGCCCCCATCCGCCATAGGTAAACGCGTGGACGTCGTGGATGAGGTTGTTTCGGATGACAGTGCCTCTCTGAATGCCCAGCGTGTAGATGGCTCCCATGTCGCTGAGGAGGTTCTGGCCGATGTCATGGAGATGATTGAACTCGATGAGGTTGTCGCGGCAGGGCGTCTCCTGGTAGCCCCAGTTCCAGCCGACTGAAATGGCCGTGTAGAACAGGTCGGAAATCTCGTTGTGAGCCACCCGGTTGTTCCCGCTCTGCAGAATCAGAACCCCCGCCCCCGGCGCATAAATCCGCCCAAGCCGACTCAACCGATTGTCCGTGACGACGTGACCGTGACACTCCTCGATCGAATCCGTTCGTGCCGTGGTCTCCCCGATCCGAATGCCGCCGGCCCCCAGGTCGGTGAACTCGTTGCCCACGACCCTCCAACCCTGGCACCCCTTGCCCAGATCGAGCCCGTATCCGCCCAGACGCGTGAACACGCAATCCTCGACCACGCATCCGACCGCCCCCTCGGCCCGAATGTCGCCCGCAATGCCAATCGCCGCCTGAACGTCGGCATAGCCGGCGGCTTCCAATCGGTAATCCGTGTGGGTGAACGTGAGCCCGCGCAGCACGATGTTTGCCACGGGCTGTTTGCCCGCAAAATCACCCCGGTAAACCACCAGTTCATCGAGAACCGGAGCCACCACCTCCGCTTGCTGAACATCTTCACCCGCCTCGGCCCAGTAAGTCAGAACGCCCGTCTTGGGGTCGAGATACCACTCCCCCGCCCGATCGAGCGCGTCCGGCGCATTCTCGATGTAATACTGCGCATTGGCCTCTTTGTTGGAAGGCCGCGGATCGCCCGCAAGCGTGGCAACCGCGTTGGTCTCGTCCACAGCCCGAATGGGCATCCGCAGGTCGGCCCATGCGAGATAGGCCACAACCTCGACGTCCCCAGCCTCGGCCCACCCCTTCTTGATGTCGCCCGCTTTGAACTTGAGCTGGATCGGCTTGTCCTGCGGGCTCTCGCCCTGGACGCGAAAGAACCCCGCGTTCGGCGTCCGGGCGCGCACCTTGCGCTGTCCGTTGACGAAGAGCTGGCGGAAATACCATGTGCCGTCGCGCACGTCGGACACGTCCGCCTCCCAGCAGCCCGGCTTGTCCACCGAACGCCTCCACCCCGCGATCCGGCGTCCGCCGCTCAGGATCGGCTTCTCATCGGGATAGGCGCTGATCACCAGCGGCTGCTGGGCGCTGGGGCCGGAGTGGTCGGGAGTGAGCACAAGCGGCGCCGCCAGGTGATACGTCCCGCCCCGCACCAGAATGGTGAAGCTGTCGACCGTCGAGAGCCCTTGATACCGGGCTTCCCGGACTTTGTTGAGAGCCGCCGAGAGCGTGGCCAGCGGTCCGTCGTCAAGACTCGGCGCCGGAATGGCGAGCTCGCCCGACCAAAGATCGTTCCCATCGGTCGCCACATTCAACACGAGGGTCTTCGCCTCGACTCGGCCCGCACAGGCCGCGGCGAGCAGCACCGCCCACAAAACTCGCAAGCGCATCGGGTTCATGAATCTGTGGCCTCGTCCTGGAATGAGGTCTCCAGGCTAGCCTTGCTGGCCCTCGTGAGCGCCGACGGCGCGTTGGGCTTGCTTCTGGTAGTAGGGCGTGACCAGATTGAAGTAGATGCCGCACAGCGGCCGGTCGGTCTGCGATTGGCTCAGGATGATCGTCACGTGCTTGTCGAGCGCAATGCCGTGGCGGAGGTGCGGACCGCGGGTCTCGTAGGCGATGATCGCCTTCTCGATGAGCGATCGCAGGGTCTCGCGGCAATCCACTGTGGGCTTGTCGATGCACACGATATGCTTGTCGTATGCCCGAAGGGCGTCGTTGATTTCCGCCTCGAAGGTTTCGACGGTCACGGCCGCAGAGTAGGCGCGTCGGCGGAAGATTTCAAAGCGAAAGTGAGGAGCCCGGGGCAAGGCGCATCTGACAGTTGTCGGTATTCTGTCGCCCGGTGATGGCACCCGACCTGGCGTTTGGACATTCTTGATGCTTGCCGATCTTGACCTGGCCGGTGCAGTTGCCAAAGTCGGGGATTCGCCGCTACTGTTGTTGTCAACGCCTATGAAGAAAACTCCATTGCTGGCGCCAGTTCTGGCGCTGGCCGTCCTGTGCGGACTCGGCTGCCAGACGGCCAAGGTCACTTCCGACGTCGCGCTCGCCGCGCCCGCCTCGTCGGCTCCTGTGGTCGTTTACGTCGCCGACTTCGAGCTTGGGGCCGACAACATCCAGCATGAAGAGGGAGTCCTGTCCGGACGTCCGGGTCCGGTCGGCCGGATTGGAGCCCGCCTGTCCGGAGCCTCGAAGGACCCCGCCGGCCGGGCGCGGGAGCTTGTCGATCTGATGGCCGATGGCCTCGTCAAGGAGTTGTCGAAAGCCGGAGTGAAAGCCGGCCGTGTCGCGGAACGCGCGCCTCGTGCGACCCAGGGCTGGCTGGTGCGGGGCGTGTTCACCGAGGTGCAGGAGGGCAACCGTCTGCGGCGGGCGATGATCGGTTTTGGCCAGGGCCAGACCGACATGCAAGTGGTTGCCACGATCCACGATCTCTCCCAGGGAGAGCCCAAGCCGCTCTATGAGGTTGCCACGGACGCGAGCAGCGGCTCGAAACCCGGCGCGGCCCCGACGTTGGTCTTGAGCCCATACGGCGCGGCCGTCCGGTTTGTGATGGCTGGCCAGGACCTCGATCGGGGGGCGAGGCAGACCGCCGCTCGGATTGCCGAGCAGGTGCTTGTGCACATCCGGCAGGCCAATGCGAAGTGATGGCGCCGCCATGCGTCCGCCGCCTCGACAGCGCCCGCGCAGTTTGGAGGCGACGCGCCTTTGACGATTCCCGGCGGCGGATTATCTTAAGGGGCAATCAACGTGTATGCAGGACGAGGCAAACCACTCACGCGACACGGCTTTCGATCGGGCTCCGCATTGCCCCGGCGGCGTGCTGACGCGACGCGCGTTTCTGGAACGTATGGCGGGCGCCGCGACGGCCGCGGCGGGGACGGGGATGGCGTGGGCGTCCGGTGCGCCGGAGGCCGAGGGGCCGGTGGGGCGGGTGCCGACCAGCATTGGCTTGTGCAAGCGCTACGAGTATCCCGAAGTGCGGCGCGCGCTCGGTCGGATGCTGGACGAGATCGGCGGGGTGCGGCGGTTGGTGCGGCGACGGCATGTGGTGGTGAAGTTGAACCTGGTGAACACCTCGGTCGAGGATGTTGGTGGCGTGCCGCTCTGGCTGACGGTGACAACGCACCCGGTGGTGGCGATGGCCTTGGGGAGCTTGTTGGTCGAGTCCGGGGCGCGGCTGGTGACCTTCTGCGACCAACTGCCGTTCCGCGCGCTCGATGAAGAAGCGTTTGCCGGCTACGGCTATGACGCCAAGGCGTTCAACCAGGCGCTGAACGGGCGGGCCCGTTTCGAGAACACGCGCAACCGCGGGCGGCATCGCCAGTACGCCTGGGTGCGGGTCCCCGGCGGCGAGTTGGCGTCGGCCTGGGAAGTGAATCGGACCTACGTCGAGACGGATGTGTTGGTGTCGCTCGGCAAACTCAAGAGCCACATCTCCGCCGGTGTCACAGGCGGGATGAAGAACCTGTTCGGGGTGCCACCGAGCAGCCTCTACAGCGAAGACCTCAAGGATGAGCCGGATGAGGACGCCGTCGGCTACCGGAGCACCACGCTGCACAGTTGCGTGCGCCGGCCTTTCACCTCGGCGGAGTCGGTGACCGGCCGGTCCATCGAGGGCGATCACGGCTACAACGTGCCCCGATTCGTCGTGGATTTGGCGGCGGCCTTCCCCATCGACCTCGTCGTGATCGACGGAATCAGCACCCTCCAGACCGCCGAAGGCTGGTGGATCGGGTCGATGGTCTCGGTGACCCGGCCCGGCCTGCTCATCGCCGGGCGCAATCCCGTCTGCACAGACGCCGTCGCCGCGGCCGTGATGGGATTCAATCCCGACGCCCCGGACCGGACCTTTCCGTTTGTCAACGGCGCCAACCATCTGGCGCTTGCGCGGCGGCGGGGGCTGGGGGAGAACCGCCTGGACAGACTCGAGATCGCGGGGGTGGGTCTGGACGCCGCGCGCTTCGAGTTTCACCCGACGTACCAACGGGTCCAGGGATGAGCGCTTCGAGCACGGGCATTGGCATGAGTTCATTGCGGTGTCGCACGAGACAGTTCCCATGACGAACAGGTTCGCAGACGGATCGGAGGGCTGGAGCGCGGCCGGGGGCGGGCCGGGGCGGCAAGGCCTGTGGGACGGGCGCGTCCAGATCGAGTCGACTCCCATGCGGTTTCTGGCGGCCAAGGGCGCGGTGCAGGCGTCGGTGGTGTTCGATGCCGCCGGGCGATCGTTCGTGGCCGACATGGCGGGCTGGGTCCACGCCTTCTCGATCGAGGGGCGGCTTCTTTGGGAGCGGCGGATCGAAGGGGCCGTCTCGGCCACGCCGGCGGTGGACACGACGCGGGATCGTGTTTTTGCCGGCACGCATCTGGGGTGGGTCTATGCCATGAGCGCGTCCGACGGCGCTGTTCTCTGGCGGCAGCGGCTGCCGACCAAGAGCGACCCGCGCATCGTGTCGGACCTCCTCCTCACGCCCGGCGCGGCGGAGGTCGTCTCGAGCAGTTGGGGCGGGCAGTTCCATGCCTTGGATGCCGGCACGGGCCAGACCAGGAGGACGTGGGACGCGGGGCTTTCGCCCCAAGCCGGGGCCAGCGCCGATCGGCGGGGGAACCTCTACTCGATGCGCGCCGTTCGGGGCGAGGGTGTGGTTTGCGTCCGGCTCGATCGAGATGGGCGGGAAACGGTTCTTTGTCGGCAGCCGGAGGGCAAGCGCGGCGCGTCACGGATGGTGGTGGCCGCGGCGCCCGTCGTGGATGAGGAGCGTGGTGTTGTCTTCTTCTGTGTCAACGGTGATCGAGAGACCACGCTGCACGCCTGGTCGCTGCGCGATGAGCGGGTTCTATGGACCCGGCAGACACCCCGGTTCACCGTGGCTGCGCCCGCGCTGCGCCCAGACGGAGCGGTCGTGGTGGCCGGCATGGACGGCGCGGTGCGGGCTTTTGAGGTCGGGGGCGCGCCGTTGTTCTCGTACGCAACGGGCGCGGATTACCTTCTGGCGGGCCCGGTCTGCGATGCGGACGGCACGGCGTTCATCGGGGATTCCCTGGGCCGGTTGCATGTGGTGGACCAGGACGGCGCGGGGCGCGCGGTCTTCGAGGCCCCGCGTTCGATCCAGGCGCGGCCGGCCTTTGACCGGAATGGGCATCTGCATGTGGCGTGCACCGATCGCATCGTGCGCGTGTTCCGGAACCGGCTGGTTGGTGCGTGAGCCGGCTCCGGCACGCGGCGGGGGCGTCATCCGCGGAAGAAGAGCAGCCACACCAGGAGGACCGTTGGCACCATGAACGGGAGAGTGAATCGGAAGATGTAGCCGAGGAATGTCGGGGTGCGGACCCGCCGTTGATCGGCGATCGCCTTGACCATGAAGTTGGGGCCGTTGCCGATGTAGGTGTTTGCGCCGAAAAAGACCGCCCCGATGCTGATGGCGATGATGAACCGGTTGAGGTGTGGGTCGCCCAGCAGGACGGCCATTTCGATCTGATCGGGCGAGATTGACCCGGCCGCCGTGGCCGCCGGGTCAATCTCGCCCGATCAGATCGAAATGGCCACGGCGGCCGGGTAAAACCGCCGCAGAGTGTCGAGCGTTTGGCGAACGGCTTCGGCGTTGGGGCCGTCGGCCACGGCTGCGAGCGATCCGCCCGCGGCCAGAATGGCGCGCACCTGTTCGACCACGTCCGAGTCCACGAGCGATCCCAGGCACGCGCTCAGGAAGCTGAGGTAGGTGGGCGCGTTGTCGAGCACACTCGAGAGCATGCCGCAGGCCCAGTAGAACTGGCCCACCCGAGGTTCGCCGAAACGCGCGGCATTCATCTCGAGCCAGTCGAGCGCCGGCATCATTGTCGCGAAGATGCCGACGAAGAGAATCGCCACTTCCCGGATGGGATGAAAATTGAAATGGTTCGCTTGGTGAATCGCCGGGCGCGTGCTGTAGTAAGACGCCACGGCGGCGGCCAGCATGATGGCCTCGCGCAGGAAGGGGGGGCGATTGATGAACACAGCGCCCAGGATCGCCCCCAGGAACACGAGATTCACCAGCCCCTCGAAACGCCAGCGGTCAGGCGGTTCCGCCATCGTCTCACGGACTTCGCGGGGCGCCCGGACGTAGTTGCGTCGGTCCACGACGTAGAACAGGAGCAGCAGAACGCCGACCCCGACCGCCCACATCGGCCAGCAATGCTGTGCCACCCACCAGAACGGGATGCCTCGGAGATAGCCGAGGAAGAGCGGCGGATCGCCGATGGGGGTCAGGCACCCGCCGACGTTCGAGACGATCAGAATGAAGAAGATCACATGGTGGGCCGTGATGCGATACGCGTTCATCCGCAGCCAGGGCCGGATCAGAAGCATCGAGGCGCCGGTGGTGCCCAGCACATTGGCGATGATCGCGCCGATCAGCAGAAACACGCAGTTCGCCCGCGGGGTGGCCTCGCCCTGCACCGTGATGTGAATGCCGCCCGAGACGACGAAAAGAGCCCCGATCAGGACGATGAAACTCACGTACTCGATCGCCGTGTGCTCGACGCGCTCGTGGGCGTGAATCCAGAACAGGTAGTAGCTGAGCGTGACGGCGCCAAGGCCCAAAGCGACTTTGGGATAATGACGTGCCCACCAGTTCGCGCAAACCAATGGCGCCAGCGCAATGGCCGCCAGCAGCGCGCCAAAGGGCAGTATCATCCATGCGCTTGGAGCGAGGATCGGCCCGTGTTCCATCGCGAGAGGTTATCGCGTCCCGCCGATCCGATTCAAGCGCGGCGCGCAACGGGCATGACAGGACCGGCCTTTCGCGCCAGCTTTGTGGAACTTTTGCCGTTGCATTCCGACGGGCGAGGGCCTTTCATTTGGGGCGAACACCACACCGAACGCGCCTGCGGCAGCAAGTGCGGACGCGGCTTGGCGGTGGGCTGAAAACACAACCAAATCCCTGACAAAACCATGAACTGTCTCTCATTCAATCTTCGAACGGTGCGTTCGGTGGTTGGCCGGGCGGCTGCTTTGGGCGGCCTGGCTGGCCTGTGCACGGCGATGGCCGCGTCGGAAGTCCTGCTGAAGGCGACTATTGCGCCCTTGGCGTCTCCG
>DAOOQY010000153.1:0-8153 GCA_035389025.1 Verrucomicrobiota bacterium | reverse complement strand
GACATCGGCGCTCGCCGGTATTCCAATCGGGCGGTGGCTGGACCGGGTCGGCCCGCGCTGGATCATGACGGCCGGCTCGCTGCTGGGCGTCTGCGCGGTGGTCGCGGTGGCGACCGCACCGAATTTCGGCTGGTTCGTCGCCGCGTGGGTGTTCGCCGGAGTCGCGATGAGCATGGTGTTCTACGCGCCCGCATTTGCCGCGCTGACGCGGTTCTTCGGGGCGGTGGCGGTGCGGGCGTTGACAGTGCTGACGTTGGTGGCCGGTTCCGCCAGTACCGTATTCGCGCCGCTGACTGCGGTGCTGTCCGGTCACATGGACTGGCGGCAGACCTATCTGGTGCTGGCTGTGATCATGGGGTCGATCACCGTGCCTGCGCACTTCTTCGGGCTGCGCCGACCCTGGCCGGCGTCGTCGGCCACCCACCACGCGGAGTCGCCGACCCGGACCGCGCGGAGCGGGGCGTTCCTGGCATTGGTGGCCGCGTTCGCCCTGTCCGGGCTGGCCTCTTACGCGGTGATCGCCAACCTGGTGCCGTTGATGGCACAGCGCGGGATCGGCACCGGCGCCGCGGCGCTCGCGCTCGGCCTCGGTGGTGCCGGACAGGTACTCGGCCGGCTCGGCTATGAAACCCTGACGCGACGTGTCGGCGTGGTGCCCCGGACGGTGATCATCATGGCGGGTGTCGCCGCCACCACCGTGCTGCTGGGAGCGTTCGGCAGCTACGTGGCACTGCTGGTCGTGGCCATCGGTGCGGGTGTCATGCGGGGCATCATGACGCTTCTACAAGCCACCGCCGTCACCGAACGTTGGGGCCCAACCCATTACGGGCATCTCAGCGGCATCTTGAACGCGCCGATCATGATCGCCACCGCCGTCGGTCCGTTCGTCGGTGCCGCGCTGGCCAGCCTGCTCGGCGGCTACTCCGCGATGTTCGTGGCGCTGGGGGTGATCGCCGGCGTCGGGGCGGTGCTGGCGGTGGTAACCCAGCCGCGGGTCGGTCGGGTCCGATGAGTTCGTGGCGGTGGGCTTCGTCCTCCCCCCATGCCGACTGTGGTCTTCGGTTCGGTGCGGCCGGAGCGACCTCAGCTCACGGCGGCGGCGTTGGTGTCATCCTGTTTGCGGATACCGTCTCGCAGGAGTTGGTGTGCCGACTGTGCGTCTGTGGTGAGCCATAACCGAAGCAGATGTCGTCGCAGGGCGAGGTCCGTATGGTCGGTGTACTCCTCGCGCGAGTGCAGCACGGTCGTGTTGTTGAGCAGCTGGATGTCGCCTGGCTGGAAGCTCATCTCGATATGGAATGCCGGATCGTTGGCGATACGCTCGACCAAGCTCAACGCTTCGCGCTGGTCGTCGGTGAGGCGCGGCGCATCGGGGTGGCGTTGTGAGTCACGGATATACCAGGCAATGAAGAAGATTCGTGGTATCCCGTTGATATCGGAGATGGGCGCCAGTTCGAAGAATGGCGCCTCGCCCTGGCCTTGTTCCTCGTTGCGGTCCCACGGCATCGGCAGATACATGACATCGACAAGATGCGGGGCGCGGCGCAACATCTCGTTGTAGACGGCGTGCGCGCTGACTATCCGGGATTCGCCGCCGGTTTTTGCCGGCTGCAGGCACAGCAATCCGACGAGGTCGGAACCGTCGCTATGGAAGTCCTGACGCAAATTGGTCCGGTACTTGCGCACTCCTGGCTCTGCGGGCACCCGTTCGTCGCGGATATGCGTAATGAGGTTCGCGTCGCGGTCTTGCCCGACCGGTCGGCCCAACAGTGCACCCAGTCCTAGGTAGGCGCGCTCGATCTGGTGGTCGGTCAGCACGTCGATCGGGAAATGGCGCAGCCGCACAAATCCCGGGCCGTTGTTGAGAAGGTTCACCCAATGCGCTGCGCCAGTTCGGAAATGGGACTCCAGATCAGCGGCGGCTCCACCATGGCCGTAGGCGATGAGGGCCTTCTGGTCGTCGGCGGAGAGATCGAACGACCATGCGGCCTCGTCGGGGAAGGTTGCCGGGGTCCATACCGACGGCAAACCTGAGTCAACTGGTGATTTCACGAAACTGCTCCTCTCGATGGTGGTCGGTACGTGATCAAGCGCGCCGGTGTCAGCAGCAGGACGACAAGGCTCCGCGCAGCGCCTCCAAGGCCTCGACCTGTGCTCGGTAGTAGACGTTCGTCCCGCGCCGCTCCGAGGCCACCAACCCCGCCCTCTTCAATTGGCCCAGGTGGTGGCTCACGGTTCCGTCGGACAATCCGATCGCCGCCGCGAGGTCGCAGGTACACACTCCGTTGCCCCTGGCGGTGAGCAGGATCGACATCAACCTGATCCGTGCTGGATCGGCTAATGCCTTGAGACGCAACGCCAATTGCAGTGCCGTGTCCTCGTCCATCGGTGCCGCCGCGATCGGCGCACAACAGATGGGGGCGCTGACATCGATGACGGGCAACGCTTTGGGCATACCCTGCACTCTACGAATAATTTGATATATGTCAAATAGCTGTGCCCGGCGGATTCACCCGCGGGGTGTGGCTGGATGTACAGCAGCGCAGATGAGGCGGCGCCAGATGAAGCAATAACCGTGACCGCTCACGGGCGGACTGTTGGACCGGCAGAGCGCCCGCCGCTGCGGGCCGGGCCTTATCGGTCTCGACCCGGCGGACTCCGATGGGTGCGGCCGGGCGGGGAATACCGGCCGCGCGGCGATGGGGTCACCCCCGTCACACTCGACGGTGCGCCGAAGGTGATCCGGGCAGTCCAATGCTGCATCCACTGGGGCGGCCAAGAGGTTGCCGACCTACTGCCTACCCGGTGTAGCAGAAGGGTCTCATCGGATCGACCGATGAGACCCTTCTGGCCAGCACTTCCGCTGTCGGGGTGGCGGGATTTGAACCCACGACCTCTTCGTCCCGAACCACGCCACCTGGGGTTTTGATGACGTTGGGTACGTTGGCCCGCGTAAGTTTCCCAGCTCAGCTGTATTGGGTGGGTTGGCGCGCGCAGGAGTCGCGAAAATCTACTGCGGACTGCCTGCGGACTGAGACACCTTGGTGGTCAAGGCCGCTTCTGATCTACCGAGAGCGGGAACCTTGAAATCAGGATGTCAGTTTTCAAGGTTGAGGCGCTAACCTTGAAATTGCACTCCTGGAATTCAAGCTTGGCGAGTTGAGGTGGATCCGATGGATATCGAGGCGCTTCGTAACAGCCCGATCGGACGGTTGGTGCCAATCGGGGGTCATGACCCCCGATTAGGTGAGGCGTACGAATACGTCGCCTACGTGCCGGACCCCCTTCCTGCGGACCTCAAACTGGAAGCTCAGACCTATGCCGCGGTGATCGACGCCGCGGCGGCGATGGCACGTGCCGACCAAGCGTCTTCATTGCTGCCGAACCCGAGCCTGCTCGCTCGGCCGGCCACTCGTCGGGAAGCGGTAAGTACCTCCGCGCTGGAGGGCACCTACGCGTTCTTGGCGGACGTTTTCGAAGCAGACTTTCTCGAAGCTGAGGAGCTCACCAGTTCGGTCAGTGAGGTCAGGAACTACGTCACCGCAGCTGAGCGGGCATACGAACTCGTGGCCGAAGGGCAACCGATATCGGTTCGGATGCTCGAGGATTTACAGCGCGAACTCCTGCGTGGGACCGCCAGTGATGGCTCGCACGCGGGCAGCGTCCGCACCACTCAGGTTTTCATCGGACTCGGCAATCGGCGTGTCACGTCGGCTCGGTTCGTGCCGCCTCCGGCTGATCATCGGCTGCTCGACGGGTTGCGGCTGTGGCAGGACTGGATCCGGGAACCCAGCGCAATACCGACGATCATCCGAGTAGCGGTCGCGCACTATCAGTTCGAGACCTTGCACCCGTTTCATGACGGCAACGGCCGGCTGGGGCGTCTCGTCATGGCGCTGCAGTTGATGAGTGCTGGTGAACTGCGTTTTCCGGTCCTGAACATCTCACCGTGGCTGGAGCAACACCGCACCGAGTATCAGGACGGATTGTTGCGCGTGTCGCAGACCGGTGGATGGGACAGCTGGGTGTGCTTCATTTCCGCGGCCATCCATGCCGAGGCCTTGGAAGTCGTTGAGCGAGTGGACAAGCTCCTGGCGCTCCGTGAGGAATTTCAGGTGATCTTGCGCGGAGCCAAAGGGGTCTCGCTCAGGATCGCTGACGACCTGATCGGTTACCCGATGATCACGGCGTCGGCTGCGGCAGCGTTGCACGGTGTTTCCTACCAGGCAGCGAACACCGCCATCACAAAATTGGTGGACAAAGGAATTCTGCGCCAACGAACTTCGGGCCGGTACGACCGAATATTTCAGTGTGACGGTGTGCTCGCGGCTCTAGAATACTGAGCATTCGTCGGCGTGCTGGCGCGATTCACTGGCATGGAACGGCTGGTCGGACCCCCTATCCAGGTGGGCTACCAAGACGATCCAGTCGGCTATGGGCGGCGCCTGAACGCAAAGCTGCAGCAGTTCATGGACGCTTACTCGACGGGCTTGCAACGCCAGATTCCGACGGATCCGCAACCAAAGATCACGGCTGTGAATGGCCCTCGCATTCCTCGCTTCCACTAGTAGTGCGTTGCTCATTATTTCTGCGTGGCGGTGTCAGCTACTGGGGTCCGCGTTGCTTTGGTGGGCCACCAACTGGCTTCGCGTAGGAGTGTGGCGATCGCGGGCACGGTGAGGGTGCGCACGAGGAAGGTGTCGAGCAGCAGTCCGAAGCCGATGATGAGGCCGGCTTGGATCATGATTGCGACTGAGCCGACCATGAGGCCGAACATGCTGGCGGCGAATATCAGACCAGCTGAGGTGATGACGGCTCCGGTGTTTGCCACGGTGCGCAGGACGCCGACGCGGATGTTGGTCCCGGATTCTTCGCGGAGCCGTGAGACGAGCAGCATGTTGTAGTCGGCGCCGACGGCGACGAGGATGATGAATGCCAGTAATGGTACGGGCCAAGCGATTTCGTAGCCCAGTCCCCATTGGAATACCACAACGCCGATGCCGAGCGAGGCGAGGTAGTTGAGCACGACGGTGCCTAAGAGGTAGAGCGGTGCCAGGAGTGCGCGCAGCAGTAGGACCAGGATGACGCCGACGATGATTATGGTGGCGACGGCCAGTTGTGCGAAGTCGGCCCATAGGAATCGTTGGATATCGGAGTTGACGGCGGGGAAGCCGGCGACGGATACGGTGGCGTCGGCGAGCGACGTGTTGGGTCGTGCGGTGTTGGCGGTGTCGGTGATGCGGCTGGCGAGCTCCATGGCTTCGACGCTGTAAGGGTCGTGGCTGCTTTCGATCATGAACCGCGCGGTCTTGCCGTCCGGTGAGAGGAATTGCTTGGCAACATCGGTGAATTGCCGGTTCTCGAATGCATTAGCGGGCAAGTAGAAACCGCTCGAGGAGTCGGAGTCCGCCGCTGCGCGTGAGGAATTCTGTAGTTGGGTGGCGATCTGGCTCATACCGGACAGCATTTCGATGTTGCTGTCGGCGAGGGTGCGGACACCGGTCGCGAGTGCTTGAGCGCCGGAGGCGAGCTGTCCGATTCCCTCCTGCAATCGGCGGAGATTGGTGGCTAGGTCGGCGGGGTCACCGAGGGCTCCGAATGCCTTGTCCAGCGAGGCGACTGCGTTCTGGACGTTGGAGAGGGTGCCACCAACGGTGGCATTGGTCGCGGGATCGTAGCGGTCCCCGAGGTCGGCGATCTGGTCGAAGAATCCGCTGTCGCGCAGGCTGACCAAAATCTTCACCTGGTCACGAATTTGGGCGCACTGCGGGGTGGCGGCACACCACGGTGAGGTGTTGAGCGCGCCCACGAGTGGATCGAGCTGGGTGATCGCGTTCTGCGCCTGGTTGGCCAGCGGTCGCAGTCCTGGGCCGGATTGGATGGCTTGGTCGACGGCGGGGGCGGTGGCGGAAAGTTGTTGCAGCAGTGGGCGGAACTGGTTGACCTGAGTTCCCGCGGATTGAGCTTGGGTGAGGATTCCGGCCAGTGGCGCGAGGGCGGTGCGCACCGTGCCATCGAGTTGGGCGAGGCCGTCGGCGAGCTGGTCGGCGCCGCCGGTGAGTTTGGCGAGGTCGTCCTTGCGTGAGTTGCCCTCGGCGACCGCGCCGGCCATTTTCTCGCCGATCTGGCCGTTCTGCCAGGCCAGTTCTGCTTGGTCGAGGCGCTCCCCGGTGGGGCGGGTGACTCCGGACACCCTGGTGACGCCGGGGATCTGGGAGACGCGAGAGGCCATCTCGTCGAGATCGGCCAGCCCCCTCCCGGTCCGCATGTCGGTCGGGTTCTCTACGACGAGGAACTCGCTGATGACGACGTCCTTGCGGAAGTGGCGGTCCAGAAGTTGGTAGCCCTGGTTGCTGGCCGTGGTGTCTGGTTGTCCCTTGCGGTCGTCGTAGCTGATTTTGATGGTCGCAGCGGCTGCCGACAGGGCGAGCAGGATGGCCAGGCTGACGATCAGCAGTGGCACCGGACGGCGGACCACGGCGACGGCGACGCTGTTCCAGTAGCGGCGGGTGCGATCGGATTTGGGTTCACCGATGCCGCGTTTGGCGGCTAGCGACAGCACGGGTGGCAGCAGGGTGACGGTCGCCAGAAATCCGAACAGCACGGCGATGGCACACGCGGGGCCCAGGGCGGCGAAGACGCTGAGCCGCGCGAAGACCATGGCCAAGAACGCGAGTGCCACGGTGGCGGCGGACGCCAGGATGACGCGCCCGATGCTGGCGGTGGCGTGGATGATCGCCTGATCGGCGGGTACTTGGGCGCGGCGCTGCTCGTGGTACCGGCTGATCAGAAAAACTGTGTAATCAGTTCCGGCGCCGAGCAGGATCGCCGTCATGAATGCGACGGTGAACTGGGAGACCGGCATGCCCATCTCGCCGAGGGCGGATAGCACGCCGCGCCCAACCGCCAGGCTCAACCCGATTACCAGCAGTGGCAACAGCGCGGTGAACACTGACCGGTAGACGATCAGCAAGATCAGGGCGATCACGCCGGCGGTAGCGATCGAGATCAACAGCAGGTCGTGCTCGGCGGAGGCGATCATGTCGCTGAAGGTCGCCGGTGGTCCCGTCACTTGGACGGTCGTGGTCGATCCGGTGAACACCTCCGCGGCGATGTCGCGCACCGCGTTCAAGGATTCGGCTGCCGTGGGGTCTCCGAGGGTGCCGGTGACACCGACGGGCAGATACCAGGCTTTGCGGTCGGCGCTGACTGCCTGAGCTTCGGTAATCGGATCGGCCAGCAGGTCCTGCACCAGCAGGACGTGGTCGCCCTCGGCCTGCAACCGGCGCACGAGTTCGCCGTAGCGCTGCCGTGCAGTTGGAGTCAAGCCAGTGGGGTCTTCCATGGCGACGAACACCATGGTTTTCGAGCCTTCTTCGCCGAACGCGGCGCTCATGCGGTCAACCGTCTGCAAGGACGGGGCGTCGCGAGGAATGAGGTCCACCGACTGTTGGCGCACCACGGTTTCCAGCTGTGGGAACAGCAGCGCGAGAACCACCGCGGCGCCTAGCCATACCCCGATGACGAGCGCTTTGTGTCGGAGGGTGAACCGGGCCAGGGTCGCCAACCGTTCGCTGTACTCGCGAGTGTCGGCCGGGTCGGTGGATCCGTTGGCGCGCCGACCAGGCCGCTTGGCCTGGCTTGGGGCATCTGCACTGCCGTCGGTCACTTGGCCTCCACTGGTAGCGATACTGCCGGTATCGGTACGCTACCGCACGTAGTGCAAGTGGTGACGGCGACCGGTGGGGGCCTCGCTCAAGAGCGTCATGAGTCGACTCCCTACGGGATTGCGGCGGGCCAGTCGGCCGCGAATACCTGCACGGCGTGCAGGGCGCCTCCTACCGCCACCGTCGCCAGTGCCGCACGATCACTGCTGGGGGCGGGAATGACGACAGCCGCTGCCACGTCTCTGAGAACTCGAAGTTTGAGCGTTCTGATCGTCAATCGCTGCCCTCCGCGGAGTCCTATGGTGGCACGCGCCCCCATTGGGGGCGGATGCTACCAAAGTGTTGCGACCTACTGTGGCTTGCCAAGATGGACATGTGCGGACGCGGTCGAAGAGATGGGGCGGGCGTACCGGTGCTGAACGCCGGGCGGAGCGCCGTCAGCGCCTCATTGATGCCGCGACGGAAATCTGGAGTGAAAGCGGTTGG
>DAOOQY010000152.1:0-8181 GCA_035389025.1 Verrucomicrobiota bacterium | reverse complement strand
GCGATTGGCCCTATTTCAACATCGAGTGGCCGGGGGAAGGCGTGATTGCGGTGGTGGGCTGGCCTGGCCAGTGGGCGGCGAGTTTCGCGCGAGACGAAGCCAACGGGCTGCGGGTCCGGGCGGGGCAGGAGCAAACCCATTTCAAATTGCTGCCCGGCGAAGAAGCACGCACGCCGCTGGTCGTCCTGCAATTCTGGAACGGCGACCGCATTCAATCGCAGAACACATTCCGGCGTTGGATGCTGGCCCACAATCTGCCCAAGCCGGGCGGCCAGCCCATCCAACCGATGCTGTTCGGATGCAGCTCACATTTCACCGACGAAATGGTTGCCGCCAACGAGAACAACCAAATGCAGTTCATCAATCGCTACCTCGAAGAGCGGCTGAAGATCGATTACTGGTGGATGGACGCCGGGTGGTACTTCTGCGACGGCAACTGGACCAAGACCGGCACCTGGAATGTGGACACCAACCGGTTTCCCCGAGGCCTCCGGGCCATCAGCGACCATGCGCGCTCGAATGGCATCAAGACCATCGTCTGGTTCGAGCCCGAGCGCGTGGCGGGTGGCACCTGGCTGAGCGAACAGCATCCCGACTGGATTCTGGGTGGCAAGAAAGGCGGCCTGCTGAATCTCGGCAATCCCAGCGCCCGCCAATGGCTGGCGGACCACGTCAGCACCCTGATCACTGACCAGGGTATCGACTGTTACCGACAGGACTTCAACATGGATCCGCTGGAGTTTTGGCGCCGGAGTGACGCCCCGGATCGCCAGGGCATCACCGAGAATCACCACGTCACCGGCTACCTGGCCTATTGGGACGAACTGCTCCGCCGGCACCCGGGATTGCTGATCGACTCGTGCGCAAGCGGCGGGCGTCGGAATGATCTCGAGACCATGCGCCGTTCCGTGCCGCTGTGGCGGACCGATTTCCGCCTCGACCCGGTCGGCACCCAGTGTCACACGTACGGAATCTCGTTCTGGCTGCCGCTGAGCGGCACGGGGACGGGCACCTACGCGGCCTACGATTTTCGCTGCAACATGGTGCCCCTCCTGAATTGCATCTGGGACGTCCGCATCAAGGACGCCGACTACGGCCTGATGCGACGCCTCTGCGAGCAGTTCCGCCAGGTGGCCGACTGCTACCTCGGCGATTATTATCCGCTCACCCCATACAGCCTGGAGAACACAGCCTGGATGGGCTGGCAGTTCGACCGGCCGGATCTTGGCCGTGGCCTGGTGCAGGTCTTCCGGCGCGGAGACAGCATCTACAGAGCCGCGGACCTGCGGCTCCAAGGACTGGCCCCCGACGCTCGCTACCAGGTGCGGAACCTGGACTCCCCGGAAACAGAGATCGTTCCGGGCCGACGATTGATGGACCTTGGCTTGCCCGTCGTGCTAAACGATCGTCCCGGCGCGGCGGTGATCGCCTATGCGAAGGTGCACGAATAGTGAAATTTGACTAGCGAAAGAGACTCTCGGTAACCGCAAAGGCCTCTGGTGCGCGCAAGACTTTCCTTGCTGCCAGCAGCTCGGCCGCGCCTTTGGACACGGCGACCGTGTCCGTGGCGTTGCGTTTGGCCCAAGCCTGGAGGAGGGCCACCTGGTCGCCGCGGACGAACCGCCAAGCGAAGCCCTGGTTCCTGTCTCCGTCCATCACGTAGTGGTGCACCTGCCACCAGTTCACGAGCGCGGCCGTGCCGTCGGCCACGCGCCGGGTGCACTCGTCATCGTTCCCGGCCGCTCCGTCCACGGCAGTCAGCAGGCCAATGCGGCTGGCCACTTGAGCCGCGAGGATGTCGAGGTAGCGCTGCGGGCCGCCCGGAACGCAACGAGCCGCGTCGCTCGTGAGCCGGGCGCGACGCAGGCCATCGGCGAGATCTCTCGGCAGACGATCGAGCGGCAACGTGAGGCACTGCCACGCGGGGATCAGGAGGTCGGCAGGGCCTCCGAGAAATGCCGCGAAATCGTGGAGCACCTCGTCGTCGCTGCGGTCGAGGTAAGCCGGATTCCAGGAGGCACGGGCAAAGAAATAGATGTTCGGCAGGACCATGATCGGCTGCTGGGCGTTGCCCATGACGCCAGCCGCCTTGGGCGCCAGGCGCAGTTCTTCGCGCAAAATCCGGCGGATCGCCCCGAACTGCAGCACAGCCGCCGGCGGCGTCGGCTCAAACTCGATGGCTTCATAGCACAGGATCATGGAGCGTTCGACGAGGCCGAGTTCCTCGGCCAGGGCGAGATTGATCCGGCCGTTGGCGAAGTCGTGTTCGTGGCTTCGCCCGGAAAGCATCAGCCACGGCTCCGGCAGGTGCTGTTTGAGGAACGTCATCGTGGCCTTCGAAAACGGCGTCAAGTCGCCTTGCCAAAGCGGCTGCGTTCTTCCCCAGCCCGCCCAGATCCAGGGAACGACCAGTTGGCGTTTCGGATCGGTGCCGTATTGGTCCAGGGCAGCCCGGTCGGATGCGAACACGCGCAGGAAATCCTCCGGCTTGGCCCCGGGATAACCGCCCGGATCGCCGTCGATCGTCACGTAGGCATCGGCGTTGTTGACGACCCGCAGCATGGCGCGGCGATGGTCCAGGAACGGCTCGCGGTGCTCGGCGATGTCCAGGCGCACGGGTTGGTAGGTGCGGAACGGATTGCGTTCGGCAAACGGCTGCCTGGCAATTTCCGAAGGCGACGTGAGGTTCGGGGTCAGGGTGAACCAGCAGCGCAAGCCGGCGGCGCGGGCGTCGGCGATGATCCCACGGACGTTCTCGAGGACGGCCGCGTCGTCGGCGCTGATGGGCGCAGGAATGCCCTCGATTTGTGGCCAGTACATGACCGTGTCGAAGCCCATGTGCCGGAGCAGATCGAAGGCGTTGCAGAAGTCCTCCCGCGACCAGGAATGAGGCGCAAACGGGTGATCGAAGGCCCATCCGCAATGGAAGTAGAAGCCGCGGTGCTTGAATGCAGGCTGACCGGGGAAGGGCGCCGGAATGGCCGTCGAACGCGTGGATGTCTTGGGAGTGTCGGCTCCAAGCCGAGACGGCGGGTCATCAGCAGGAGAGCCGTGAAGCCGAACAGGGGCTGCCCCGGTTAAGACCAGCATCAGAAGGAAAGCGCACTCGATTTGTTTTCTCGGCATAGACGCACGTTCATTCTCACCAACTTCGAATAACAGCAAGGCCGATCCGGGAGCATTGCGAACCGATACCGCCAGCGCGCCGGGGGTGAAATTGCTCTCTGCTTCGGTGCAGCCGGTGCAATCCCCCGAGGCGGCCGACACCATCCTCTATGCGGACCCGGTGTGAGCCATTCGCCCGGCACGGAGACCGCGCAGCCATAGGCGCCTTCCCGTTTGACCGGCAGCGGACGTGGTGCCTCGGATGCTGCGCTGTTGAATTCCAGCGTTACGTCACCTGAGCAGCTTGGGCAGCGATGCCCTGCCGATGCCCTGGAGCACGAAAGGGGTCGAGACGGTCTGCTGGCGTGCGGTCGCCACGTTCAGCATCCTCCCCACGGCGACGGCGCGACCGCTGGCGCCCGCACGCGGAGCAGGCCATGAATTGTCTGATGAAGAGTTGTGCCAGCCTGGATATCCACACCATCGAGGTTGGCGGATCGCCGCTCGACTGGCATCTCGAGTTTGCGGCGGTCCTCGTCGCCAATCAGCAGCCCGAAGGCTGCTGGCTGGAAGACAACTGGGGCGACGACATCCTGTGCACGGCATGGGCACTGCTCGTCCACAAGAGGGTCGCGCCGCCGCTGCTGGTGGACGTGAAGGCCGTGGGTCGACTGCGCCTGCAATGGCACGGGCTACACCGTTTCCTTCCCGTACAGCGTGGAATGGTTCGTCGCGGACGGCACGCTGACCGTCTACAAGGACGCCGCACTGGCCTGGCTAGTCTTCCAGTGGCGCGATTTGGATGTCCCTGAGCTCCAACCCCTCGGTCCGGAAGAGCAATCGCCGGACCGTCAGGTCCGGACGATACGAAATCAGTGTCCGCTGCCCGGCGATCTCCGCGTCCACGACAGAGCCGCCGAGTTTGTCGCTTCCTTTGATGATCACGCGAACCGTGAACGGCCGGTCCACGCCGAGCAGGTTCTCGATGGCGTTCGCCGATCCGCCTTCGCGAAGCGACTTCTCCGCGTCAGCCAAACGGTCGAGCACGCCGGGAGCGAATTGCGCCCGGCGAGCGTCGAGCCGGATCTGCAGTTCGCAGGCCGACTGCTCGCCGCGCTCCGGCAGAAACGAAATGGCCAACCGGCCCTTCGCTGCGTCAGCCGCGCGAATCTTGAACCGGAGGAGGAACGAACGGTCATCGTCGGGAACGGTCAGCGCCTCGCCGATCTTCACCGCGAGCGGCCGCGGCGTGTCCGACTTGGGCATGACCTCCGTCATCCACTTCGATCCGATCCTGCCGTCGGCGTATTGTACCAGCTCGCGGATCACCAGGCAGCCGCCCCAGCCGCGGACCGGCAACCAACCCGCTATCAGGAAGCGGCCATCGCCAATTCCGCAGACGGAGGGCACCGCGAGTCCGTCGTAGAAGTCGAGTCCTCGGCGCACGAGATCCGCGTACTCCGAGTCCGGGGCAGCGGCGGACTTGGACCACAATCCGGTGAAGCCACCGATCACGTAGTCGAACCGACCCCACCGGAAGAAGAAGGTACAGTCGCCGCCGGGCGGGAAGTCGGGGCTGACGCAGTGCCAGCCGCCATCGGGCGATTCGGATTCCCAGATGCCGCGTGAGCCGTAGTTGGCCATCAGGCGCAACCGACCACTTGGATCCGAATAGACACTGGGATTCTCGCAGGGATGAAACAGGATGTGCGACTTCCGGAAGTTCGCGATGCCGTCGGCACTGACGGCATATGTCGAGCCGGCCGGCACACCGCGCACGGTGTCGGGCGCAAAGGATCCGGTGCGGCCATTCTGGTTGAGGGCGTCCCATTGTCCCGGCAGCGCTGTCCGATCGCGAGGATAGACGCGCGTCGTGTGCAAACCGTAGCTGAGGCACAGGCGGCCGTTGAAGACGAACGGCGTGCCCGTGCCGATGCACTCCCACTGTCGTTCCAACGGCGTGGCGGCTTCGTGCTCGGTCCAGGTCCGAAAGTCCGCGGTCGAGAGATGCTCGAAGTAGTGCGCGCCGCACCCGAACTTGCTCCCGTGATGCCGGCGATCGGACAGGTAGAAGACGTGATAGCGCCCCTGGTGGTAGCAGGTAACCACGTCGCCGACCCAGTTGTTGTGGCCGAAAGGAACCCAGTATTGGATGCCCGGCGAGGTTGCCCCCCTCTTCGCGCGGCGCGCCTCAGGCGTGATGGCTGGGAAGTGGAGCGTCGCCTTGGTCACCTGCGCCGGGTCCATCGCCCACGTGGTCTTCGCGGCCCACTCGGGGTAGCCGAAAGGGAAATCGTTGTCGAGCAATTGTCCGTCCACATACATCTTCCAGTCCACGCCGGAGAAGGTCAGCACGATCTTGTGCTTGCCGAACGGCTTTCGGAGCATGGCCAGCGGGATGCCGAGCGTCATGTTGGTCCAATTCGGATGCTCCCGGGAGTGGAGCGTGAGCGTCGCTTCGAGGACGTGCACGGAGCCGTCGGGCATGCGGAAGGCCGGGTAGTTCTGGCGCTCGCGATTAGCCGGATCGTGCTGGCGCTGGCGAACCACGAGCACACCGGGGATTTCGAGCAGCGTCCGCTCGCCGGCGAACGGCTTCAGGTTGGCGGCGAACTGGACCGTGAAGCCGCTCGTCGTATCAACGGGCGCCACGACCTCGGCACGAGGCACGGTCGTGTCGAGGACGCTCTGGGCCGGCTGCGAGGTGTTGAACAACCACAGGAACGTCAGGAGAGTGATCATGGGATTGTCTCCAGTTGTGTCGGCGAGGCTCGCGGGCGCGGCGTTGGTCGTCAGGACAACCAACGCCACGACTGTCAACTTGGTGTTGGCTGGCCGTCGCGGGCCAGCATTGTCCTTCGTAATCGCTTGAGCAATGAGATCGTCACTTGGCTACGGGCGGTAGAAATCAACCCACTTCACCATCAACGGCTGGTCCGCCTTGAGCAGCGCGGACGGCACCCTCGCCTCAAACCAGCCACCCGCGGCCGGCAGTCCCTGGACAGGCTGTCCGGCGGCGTCGAATGTGCCGATCGCCGCGAAGTTCCAGTGATGGTAGCCCGGCGTCGCCGCCGGCAGGCGGCACTTCGCTGCGGCCTTGCCGTTGACGTCAAAAGTGACGCTGCTGGCCTGATCGGCGTACGGCGCCCTGATGCCGTACGTGCCGGGCTGAAGCACGTTGACGGTGTAGTTGCACCACTCGCCGTCCTCGGTCCAGCTGACATAGAACTGGTTGATGTGCGCGCTGACGAGGTTGGTATCGTTGAGGTCCGCCCAATCATTGACGAACGACAGGTCCACGCCCTCGTCCTTGCGGAAATGCCAGATGTACTCGCCGGCATGCGCACGCTGGTGGCGCGGATCGAGGTTCAGCTTGCCGCTGCCGTTGTTAAGCAGATCGGTGTCGTGGCAGGCGACGCCCTCGCCGCCCAGATCGTGGAAGGCGCATTGAACGATGCCGGGAATCGTCGGCACACCGCTCTGGTGAAACGCGTCGGCAAACGGCTTGCCGGCATAGCCGGACGGCAATGCCGCCCACGTCCCGATGCAGCCGCAGAACGCAGCCGCGGCCACAGCGGCATCTCGCAGGTTCATCATGGGCTCACGGTAACGAGGATGGGGGAACGGAGCGATCAGTTTTTGGAGGCCAGGCAGTGCTTCGGTTCCGCCCGCGCGTTGCCCCGAACCCGACCGAACGCGACCAGCCGGGTGAATGCCCCCGGTCGCGGCCGCCCGTCAGCATTTGCATTGACGAGTCGACCTTTCAGACCAGTGTACCGCCATGCAGCACACACCGCCTCGGTTCCCATCCCCCTCCTCCGTCTCCATGACCGGCCGCCAGTCGTCCTCAGTCCGGCGGGCAGCAGCCCGAAAGGGGTGGGCTCGGGCGCTGCTGCTGGGAATCGCTTTGGGTGCGTCGGCGTCGTCCATCGCCGCCGACCAACCCGCGCCGGACAAGAAGCTCATCGAGTACGGCTGGGATGTGCCCACGCCGCAGCAGATGCGTGAGGAACTGACGGCGATGGAAAAGCGCCCGTTCGATGGGGTGATCTTCCGCTTGGGCGGCGGACACAACGCGTTCGTGACGCAGCCGCTTGAAGCAGCCAAGTTCGCCGAGGATGAGCGCATTCTGCGGGACCTGCCCTTCAAGCAGTTTGCCGACAACTTCGTCTTGGTCTGGGGCTCGCCGCCGGCTGGGTTCGACTGGTTCGACGACGCGCAATGGCAGGCCATCGAGGCGAACGCCAGGCTGCTGGTTGGCGCCGCCCAAGCGGGTCGCCCGCGCGGCATCTGCTTCGATCCCGAACCGTACGACTTCAGCCTGTGGGACTACGCCAAGCAGCCTCGGGCCAAAGACCACTCCTTTGCCGATTACCGCGCCAAGGTGCGGCAGCGCGGCGCCCAACTCATGCGCGCCTTCGAGGACCGGATGCCGGGCGCCACGATCCTGACCTTCTTCCACATCGGCTTGTTCGACCGGTTCGCGACCCTGCCCGAGATGGCGCGGGCAGAGCGCCTGCAACGCGAGAGCTGGGGCCTGATGCCCGACTTCTTCCTGGGCATGCTCGAAGGCGCGACCGACAAGGCGCGGTTCATTGATGGCAACGAGAACGCCTATTACTACACCTCGCGCGAGCAGTACTTCCGCGCTTACCACGCCATCCGGCAAAGGGCCCTCGGACTGGTGCCCCCCGAACTGCGCGAGAAGTACGAGCGCCAGGTGCGTGCCGGCCAGGCGCTCTACGTGGACCAGAACTTCGCGCTCCGCCAGCCCGACACCGAGAAGTACCTCAGCTACCGGCTGACTCCCGAGGAGCGCGCCACCTGGTTCGAGCACAACACCTATTGGGCGCTCTACACGACTGACGAATTCGTCTGGTGCTACAGCGAACGGATGAACTGGTGGAAGAACGAAACGCCTCCGGGACTCGAAGCCGCTATCGCAGGCGCCCGACGGAAGATCGCCGAGGGGAAACCACTCGGCTTCGACATCGAGCCGCTCATCGAGGCGGCCGGAAAGCGAAACTGGGTCTCCCTCTTCAACGGCAAGGATCTCACCGGATGGACCGTCCGCGG
>DAOOQY010000151.1:0-8185 GCA_035389025.1 Verrucomicrobiota bacterium | reverse complement strand
CGCGTTTGGCGAGATGGCCCGCTTTCGCGTGAGCGTGTTCAAGGAGCGCGGCAACTTCGGTGTCGTGGCCCGGCAGATTCCGACCAAGCTGCTCACGCTCGAGGAGTTGGGCATTCCGGCGTCGGTGCGCGATCTGCTCTACAAGCCGCGCGGCCTGGTCCTGGTGACCGGGCCGACGGGGTCGGGCAAGACGACATCGCTGGCCTCGATGATCAACGTCATCAACGAGGAGCGTGATGACGCGCACATTATCACCATCGAGGATCCGATCGAGTACTATCACAAGCACAAGAAGAGCGTCGTCACCCAACGCGAGGTGAACGTCGATGTCCCCAACTTCGCCGAGGCCCTGCGCCGCGCCCTGCGGCAGGATCCGGACGTGATTCTGGTGGGCGAGTTGCGCGATCTCGAGACGATGGACGCGGCGATCACGGCGGCGGAGACGGGGCACTTGGTGTTTGGCACGCTCCACACCACCGGCGCCGCCAAGACCATCGACCGTATGGTCAACGCCTTCCCCGTAACGCAGCAGGAACAGATTCGCATCCAGATGTCCACGGTGCTGCAGGCGGTGATCTCGCAACTGCTGCTGCCCCGCTGCGACAAGCCGGGCCGGGTGGCGATCTTCGAGATCATGATCAACACCCCCTCGATCGCCGCGCTGATTCGCGACAACAAGACGTTCCGGATCGGGTCCGACATCCAGACGGGCGCCAAGCACGGCATGGTTACGCTCGACAGTTTCTTGCTCGAGAAGTACCAGGCGGGGATGATCTCGCAGGAGGAGGTCATCACCAAGTCGCAGGACCCGACGACGATCCTTCAGAAGCTTCAGGAACTGGAGGCGGGTCGCAGCATCCAGGAAGCCGATGGGGGACAGCGCTAGTCTATGGCTGATCTCTCTTCGTACCCTTTGCTGGCGCTGATACGCGAGCGCGGTCTGGTTGACGACATGCAGCTCGAGGAGATGGTGGCCGAGCACACCCGCGGCGGGCGCCCGTTGACCCAGATTCTCGTCGACTACGGTGTCATGGACACCGACACCCAGCTCCAGATCATGGCGGAGCATCTCGGCACCGAGGTCGTCACCATCAGCGAGGCGGATTTGACCCCGGACGTGATCGAGGCGGTCCCGGCCGCCACCGCGCGCATGTACCAGTGTCTCCCGGTGGGAATCGACGGAGGGGTTGTGCGGGTGGCCCTGGCCGATCCGCTCAATCCGGCTGTGATCGACGAACTCGGTTTCACGATCGGCAAGGAGATTCGGTTGGTTGTGGCCGATCCGGCGCAGGTGGACAAGATGATTCAGCGCCACTACCCCACCGAGACCGAAGGGGTCAGTGACTTGCTCAAGCAGTTGGGTGCGGACGAGGAGATTGCCAGGGAGGTGGCGGAGGTGTCCACGGGCCAGAGCATCGATGCCTCGAGCCTGGCGGGCGAGGCGCCGATTATCAAGTTCGTCAACCTCGTCCTGCTCCAGGCGGTGCAGGACCGGGCCAGCGACATCCATTTCGAACCGTTCGAGGACGAGTTCAAGATTCGCTATCGCGTGGACGGGGCGCTTTACGAGATGTCGCCTCCGCCCAAGCACCTGGCCATTCCCGTGACCTCCCGCATCAAGGTCATGGCCAACCTCGATATCTCCGAGCGGCGACTGCCGCAGGACGGGCGCATCTCGATCAATCTGGGTGGGCGCCAGGTGGACCTGCGGGTTTCGACACTGCCGACGCAGTTCGGAGAGTCGGTGGTGCTGCGTGTGTTGGACCGCTCGGCGCTGCAACTCGAGATCGAGAACCTCGGATTTCCGAAATTCATCCACGATTACGTGACCGAGGCGATCATGCAGCCCAACGGCATCTTCGTGGTGACGGGTCCCACGGGTTGCGGCAAGACCACGACGCTCTACTCGTGCCTGAGGCGGGTCAACACCATCGATTCGAAGCTCCTGACCGTCGAGGACCCGGTCGAGTTCGACATCGAGGGGATCATGCAGGTGCCGGTCAACGAGGCCGTGGGCATGACCTTCGCCAAGGCGCTCCGTTCCTTCCTGCGGCAGGATCCGGACATCATCATGCTGGGGGAGATGCGCGATCTGGAGACCTCGCAGGTCGCCATTCAGGCGTCGCTCACGGGCCACCTTGTGCTGAGCACGCTGCACACCAACGACGCCCCCGGCGCCGTGACTCGCCTGGTCGACATGGGGGTCGAGCCGTTCCTGATCTCCTCGACGCTCCTGGCGGTGCTGGCTCAACGATTGGTGCGGACGATCTGCAAACGGTGCCGGACGCCCTTCGAGCCGACGGAGTCGCAGTTGTCGCTGCTGAACCTCTCGCCCCACGATGTGGGCGAGAAGGTGTTCTATTACGGACGAGGCTGCAAGGAATGCAACGACACCGGCTATCGCGGGCGGAAAGGCATCTTCGAGTTGTTGCCGGTGGCCGACGCGATCCGCGTCCTGATCAACGAGCGCGCCCCGACGGTCGTGGTGCGACAGAAGGCGGTCGAACTGGGCATGGTCACCCTGCGCGAGGACGGGTTGCGCGGGATTTTTGACGGCGAGACGACGATCGAGGAAGTGTTGAAGTACACCTAAACTGGAGGCGGTTTATGCCGAAGTTCAGCTACATCGCCATGGATTCCCGTGGCAAGGAGACAAAAGGGACGCTCGAGGTCTCCAACCAGAACGAAGCCATCGCCCGGCTCCGGGAGATGGGCTTCTTCCCGACGAAGGTCGTCGAGGCGGAGAAGGCAAAGGAGAAGGGCGACAAGAAGAAGAGCCCCCCGGCGTCGGGGGAAAAGAAGGCCAAGAAGGCGCTCAACATCAAGATTCCCTTCCTCGGCGGGAAGGTGAAGACAAAGACCATGACGGCGTTCACGCGTCAGTTGGCGACGCTTGTGGACGCCGGGTTGCCTTTGCTGCGGGGGATGCGCGTGCTCGAGAAACAGGAGCGACATCCGACTCTCAAGGAGGTCCTGGGAGAAATCGGGACCTCGATCGAGGGGGGCAGCACGTTTTCCGAAGCGTTGGCGCAACATCCGAAAATCTTCAACCGCCTGTACGTCAACATGGTCAAAGCCGGCGAACTCGGCGGCGTTCTCGAGGTCGTCCTGAACCGTCTGGCTGAGTTCATGGAGAAGGCCCAGAAGATCAAGGGCAAGGTCGTGGCCGCCATGTTCTATCCCGTTTCGGTCATGATCGTGGCCATCGCCATTCTCGGCGTGCTGATGGTCTTCGTTGTGCCCCGGTTCGAGTCGATTTTCGCGGACATGTTGGAAGGGCGGCCTCTGCCGGGATTCACGCGGTTCGTGTTGAAACTGGCGAACCTGATCAAGGACAAGTCGTTCGTCGTTGTGGACGGTTTTCCTTACGTCTATCCGGGGCCGGTGATCTGGGTGACTGTGGCCTTTGTCATCGTTCTCAAACTCGTCCTGAAGACCAAGAAGGGACGCTGGTACTTCGACAAACTCAAGCTCAACATGCCCGCGCTCGGCCCCGTGATCAGCAAGGTGGCCATCTCGCGGTTCACCCGCACCCTGGGTACGCTTGTCAGCAGCGGCGTGCCGATTCTGCAAGCCCTGACCATCGTCCGCGAGACCTCCGGCAATGTCATCGTCGGCGACGCTGTCGGCAAGATTCACGAAAGCGTTAAGGAAGGCGAGACGATCACGGCGCCGCTCGATGCCGCCAACGTGTTCCCGCCCATGGTCGTCAGCATGGTCGACGTCGGCGAGCAAACCGGCGCTCTGCCCGAGATGTTGATGAAGATCGCCGACACGTACGAGGATGAAGTCGACAACGCAGTGTCCGCCATGACGTCGCTGCTCGAACCGATCATGATCGTCTTCCTGGCCGTCATCGTGGGCAGCATCGTCATCGCCCTGTTCCTGCCGCTCATCGACCTCATCAACACACTCGGCGGCGAAGGCGAAGGCGAAGGCGAAGCAGCAGATTAGCGCCTTGCGCGTTCCACCTCGATTCCATGCGGGGTCCGCGTGCCGTCCTTGGAACGTGTCGACCCCTTCCATGAACCGCATGTTGGTCGCGTGATTCGAACCCTGCTTTCCGCGTTGTGGGTTGTCTGTGTGGGCGCGCCCCTGACCGCTGGGACGATGTCCCAAGGCGTGCCGCTCGTTCTCCATGTGGCGCCCAACGGCAGCGATGCGTGGTCGGGAGGCATGGCCAAGCCGAATCGCGCGCGGACCGATGGGCCGCTGGCTTCGCTGACCGGCGCGCGGGACAAGGTGCGCACGTTGCGAGCCTCGGCGCGGGCGCCGATGGGGCCGGTGAGCATCCGCGTTCACCAGGGTGTGTATCGGCTGCGGAGCCCCTTCGTGCTCGTACCGATCGACTCGGGCGCGCCGGCCGCTCCCGTGGTCTACGAAGCGGCGCCTCAAGCGCGGCCCGTGATCAGTGGCGGGCGTCTGCTCGGAGGCTGGCGCCGCGAGGGGTTGGTGTGGGAGACGGTCGTGCCGCAGGTGCAGTCCGGGGCCTGGTATTTCCGCCAGATGTGGGTGAACGGGGAGAGGCGCCCGCGCGCCCGCGCGCCCAACACCGGGTACTATCGCATTGCCAGGCTTTGCCCGGGTCCATCGAGCCCCAACACCCCGCCGGTGGCACGGGATCGGTTCGTGTTCAGACCTGGCGACATCGAGCCGTGGGCGCGGCTTGGGGACGTGAACATCGTGTTGATGCATTCATGGGAGACGTCGATTCACCCGCTCGGTGCGGTGGATTCGGTCTCGAATTTGGCGCGCCTGGCGGCGCCGCTCGAGGAATGGTGGACGCCGGGGTACTGGGAAAAGGCGCAGCGCTACTATGTGGAGAATGCGATCGAGTTGCTGGATCAGCCCGGCGAGTGGCACCTCAATCGGCTCTCGGGAGTGCTGACCTACTGGCCTTTGCCGGGCGAACGGATCGAGACCGCCGCAGTTGTGGCGCCCGAACTGACCGAGTTGGTCCGGTTCGCCGGGAATCCCGATGCCGGGCAGTACGTCGAGAACGTGATATTGCGCGGCCTTTCCTTTCAGCACAGCGATTGGGTGCTCGATTCCAAGGGCAACAGCAGCACGCAGGCCGCCGTCGATGAGCCGGCTGCGGTGAGCGCCGATGGCGTCCGCCGATGCGCCATCGAGAATTGCGAGGTGGCGCGGGTGGGGACCTACGGCATCTGGTTCCGGCACGGGTGCTGCGACAGCCGCATCGAGCGCAATCGTTTGTGGGACCTGGGTGCCGGCGGCATCCGCCTGGGCGAGGTGCACAGGCCGGTGACCGACGCGACCGAGTCGACGCGCAACAGCATCGATAACAACCACATTCACGACGGTGGGCACGTGTATGCGGCCGGTGTGGGCATCTGGGTGGCGCAGAGCAGTTACAACCGGGTATCGCACAACGACATTCACGATCTTCGATACTCGGGCCTGAGCATCGGCTGGAATTGGGACGACACTCCGAACCGCACCCACCACAACACCATCGAGTTCAACCACGTCCACCACCTGGTCGGCGGCGTGCTCAGCGACGCCGGTCTCATCTACTGCCTGGGGGTGTCGCCCGGCAGCGTGATTCGCGACAACGTCTTCCACGACATCACGCCTTACGAGGCCCCGCCGTTCGGATGGGGCATCTACCTCGACGCCACCTGCGGCGGTTATCTGGTCGAGAACAATCTCGTTTATCGGACTCGGAGCGGCGGGTTGATGTACAACAATGGCGGTCACGACCATGTGATCCGCAACAACATCTTTGCCCTGGGCGAGGACTACTCGATCTGGCCGTTCCACGAGAAGCGCCCCAACGCATTTCACACGAATATCGTCTACCTCACCCAGGGCCAGCTCCTCGTCCCCCTCGGGGATCGCTCGCTCGGGCAACGGCTCGAAGCCGGAGAATGCCCCGGCGATTGGGATCACAACATTTATTGGCACACCGGCGGTGCCGATGCCCTGCGGTTCTATGAGCACACGTTTGCCGAGTGGCAGGCGTTGGGCCTGGACCGGCATTCGCGGATCGTCGATCCCCTTTTCGTCGACGCTTCGTCAGGCGATTTCCGCCTGAAGCCCGGGTCGCCGGCCCGCGAATTGGGCTTTCGCCCGGTCGATACCAGCCAGGCCGGACTCTACGGCAGCCCGGCTTGGGCGGGCCAGGCCCGGCACGAGCAGTGCAGATCGAAAGATTGACGCGGTCCAGGCCGGCGCCCACGTGTACGTCGAGAAGCCCATCTGCCATACGATTCTCGAAGGACGCGCGATGGTTCAGGCCGCTCGCAAGACCGGCAAGACCGTCCAGGTCGGCACCCACAGGCGGGTCTCGCCGCACAATATCTCCGCGCGCGCTTTCATCCGCTCCGGCAAACTGGGAAAGGTGGGCATGATCCGCGCCTTTGTCCATTACGGAGGGGGGCCCGAGCGCCCGCGCAGGAACATCGAGCCGCCGCCTGAACTGGATTGGGAGATGTGGTGCGGCCCGGCGCCGATGCGGCCGTTCAACGGCGACCCGGACAATCCATGGAGCGGAGGCATTCACCCGCGGGGATTTCGCAGCTACCTGGACTATGCCAACGGCACCCTGGGAGATTGGGGCATTCACTGGATGGACCAGGTGCTCTGGATTACCGGCGAGAAATGGCCCCGCAGGATTTCGTCCTATGGCGGGCGTCCGATCAAAGGCCCTCCGGTCTTGACGGTCGAGGAACAGACCACCGATGCGCCGGATCACCAAGTGGCCATCTTCGAGTTCGAGAATTTCACGCTCTCCTGGGAGCACCGCCAATTCGCCGGCAACCACGCGGAGAAAGGCGAGAGTGTCGGCTGCTACTTCTACGGCACCGAGGGGACGCTCCACCTGGGGTGGAAGGACGGCTGGGTCTTTTACCCCGTCGACGCGCGCAAACCGGTCGTTCGGGAGAGCCCGCGGTTGCATGCTCCGGACGACCAGAACATCAAGGAGGTTTGGGCTGATCTGCTCCAGTCCATCCAGACCGGTGCCAGGCCCGTCTGCGACGTCGAGGAAGTCGGACGCTCGACCAACGTGAGCCTGCTCGCCATGTTGAGCCTCAAACTGGGCCGCAGCGTGCAGTGGGATGGCGAAAAGACCGAGGCGATTGGCGATTCCGAAGCCAACAGCCTGCTCTGCCGCGAATACCGGCGAGGCTGGAAGTACCCCGCGGCCTGAGACGCGCAGGCCGTTCTAACGCGGTTCGGTGCTGTTGTCGGCCATCCACTTTGCGTCCACCCAGGCCTCGCGCGCGGCAAAGTTGAGAGTCAGGTTGCGGGCGCCGGTGAAATAGACCGGCATGTTTCTCAGGCCGCGGCTGGTGTCGTGCCCCGAGCGGTCACTGATCCACCTCTTGATTTCCGAGTGGCCGTCGGCAAAGGAGAATCCGCAGGCGCCGTTGTGGTAATTGGCGGGGATATCGATGATGCGGGCGGTGCTCATGGTGTCGGCGCCGGTGCATTGGGTGGCGAATGCGGCGTCGTTAATGCTGTTGGGATGTTCATCCACAAAGACGAAGGTCTTGGTCGGGGTGACGATGTGGGAGGCCTTCGAGTAGGTGCGCCAGCGGGTTTGGTTGCGGCCTGTGCCCGATCCGTCCAGCCAATCGCCCTAGGCGAACACCTGGCTCATCGAGTTGCTCCGGATGCGGGGCACCGTCCGTCCGCCTACCCGCACGGTGGCCTTGTCGGAAGGGCACTTGAAAATGGAGAGACTGCGGCCGACGTAGTTGAAGAGGGGGCTGTTGGTGAGATACCGGGTGTCGGCGGCGGTCGCATCCCAGTTCTGCAAATCTCCCTGCACCCAGTTCACGCGCCCGGGCAGGCCGTCCAGGCTTCCCAGCAACGTTTCGTCGTGGTCGTCCGCATAGAGCAGGAAGCCCAATGCCAGTTGTTTGGTGTTGTTCATGCACGCGATGCCCTGGCCCTTGGCCTTGGCCTTCGAGAGGGCGGGGAGCAGCATGCCGGCGAGGATCGCGATGATGGCGATGACCACCAGGAGTTCGATCAGAGTGAAGCCTGAGGGGGTCAGGCGGTCATGGCGCGTCGAGTTCATAAACCAGTTGGATCGGTTTTTGGACAACTTTGCAAGGCTACCCCGTCACTCGATGCGGATCAAGGCCGAACCGCCCGGCGCCAGCAGTTTCGGATGGTGGGACGGATTGGGATTGGGTGCAGGCAGGTGGCCTTT
>DAOOQY010000150.1:0-8232 GCA_035389025.1 Verrucomicrobiota bacterium | reverse complement strand
CCATGAAAACAGTGTGTTGCAGTTCTCTATCTCTCGAACCTGGCGCGGTTTTGCTCTTCTAGCCCGCATAGCAGTCCTCTTGCGAAGTCTCAGTGCCCTGTGCATCATCGGGGTGTGAAATATGCGGGCTAGCCCTTGTCCGGCCGATAGACATACAGAAGCCCGCCCTGTTCCGCCACCCGGTACCGGGTCAGCGGTTTGGGAGGCGGACCCGACACGTTCTTCCCCTCCAGATCGTAGACGCCTCCGTGGCAATGACAGTGAATCGAGCCGCCCTGGAACTCGACGTTGCACCCCGCATGCGTGCATTTGGACGATAGCGCCCTCAACTCGCCTTCAGGCGTTCTGAAGACCACCAGACCGCCCCCCGCAAAACCCGCGTTCCGCCCCTGACCGGGCTGCCCGATGTCTTGCGCCTTGACCCCCTCGATCGGCGCCTTCCCCTCCGCGTCAAACGGGTCTTTCGGAATCGTCGGAGCAAGGTATCGGTAGACCGGGTAGAGCAATCCGCCCACCCAAGCCATGGACAACAGGCCCAACCCCCCCAGAAACCGGCGCCTGCCCCCTTCTCCCTCACCCCTGGTTCCATTCGACTCTGTCATCGTGCCTCCCGTCTGTGGCCATCGCAATGCACTTCAACCCCGATGCCCTCCTCCACCCGATTGCATGCCGGCCGTCTCCAACCGCCCAAGGAAGCCTGCACGCGCCCGTCGAAGGGTGTTGGTAACAGCTCGCGATCCGACTCTCGCATCGCTTCCATCGGCCCTCACCCTACCAAGCCCCTGTGCCGCTGTACACCGGATTTCCTGGCGTGCACCCCTCGCAGGTGCGTCGACCACCATCACCGGCAACGTGTTCGGACGCCGCGGCAAGGACAGCCGCCTGCCGCCCGCACGGCGCGTTCCTGCCAGAGGTGCGGTTCGAGGAGTGCAGCGGACTGACGCAATGGAGAACTCATTCGACCCGGCCAGTGCGGTGACGCTGGACGAGTTGTGGCGAGATTCCGAGGCGCTGTCAGTGCGGAGGTTGGAAACGCGCTGCGAAGCTCTTGGCAATGCGCCACCAGGGCCAGATCAAAGGGAGCCAGCGCAGGAGCACGCGCCCGCGTCTGGCCACGGCGTAGCCGGCCACCGGGGCGGCAATCCAGAGCACCGGACGCACCCCGCGCGCCCAATGCACGGCGCGGTCCGCCCAGCCCAGGGAATCGGCCAGCCGACTCCACTCGTCGTGGAGTCGGGCGCGGTGATCCGCGGCGGCGGTGATGAGCGATTGCCGGCGGGTCTCGAGTTCGCCTAACGTCCGGCTCGAAAACATGCGCGGTCCTTTTCGAACTCCGCCAGGGTGCCGGCGAATGGCTTGAGCCCGTGTTTCAACTCGCGTCGGATGCCGATCAGGAGCCAGGCCGAGCCGCCGCCATAGAGGAGGGTCAACCCGGCGAACGCGGCGATGGGCGACCACGGCCAGAGCAGCCAAATGAGGCCGGCCGTGAGCGTGCCCAGGGCCAGCAGCGCGAGAATCGCGGCTGCGGCCACGCGCAGGAGAAGATCGACCAAGCGGACCTTTTCCTGCTGCAACTCGACCGTCAACAGCTCGAAGCGCGTTCGCGCGAGAGCCAGCACGGACTCGAGCGCGCCGAGCAACGAGGCGAAGAAGCCTTGAGGCGACTTCGGTTCGGTTGCCATGAGGCTACCTGCGTCCCAGCAAAAGGCCAAACAACAAGCCCACGCCGAAAGAAGCGCCGATGGATTCGTACGGATGGTCGCGGATCAGCCGATCGGCCGCCTTGGCGCCGGCGAGGGCCCTGTCTTCGAGTTGAGTGGCGGTGGCTTTGGCCTTGTCGACCGAGGCCTGGAGGCGGGCTTTGATTTCCGCGGTCTTGCCGCTGGTGTCACCCACGCCCGCCTTGAGCAACTCCTCGGCGTCGCGGATCAGGACGCGGAGATCCTCGGCAACTTTCTCGCGGCTGATCTTGGCCGGCTCTTCGATGTTATGGAAGTAGGTTTCCATGGTCATGTCCCTGTCTTTCACTTGGCACGGCGGCAGGCTCGCCGGTGGGAGAGCCCCACGTCGTCCAGACTCAACTTGGAGCCCAAAACGGCGCGCGTCGAGCCGAAAGTTGAATGCTATTCGTAGGTTTTCGAAAGCTGCTCGAACCGTTTGTAGACCGGGGATGTGGGCGTGATGCGCTGCCGGATTCCCGCCAGCACACGCCGGGCCTCGGCGACATTCGAGCGCCCGACCAACAGCACATAATCCAGTTCGATGTCCGTCAGCCGCGGATCCTGGATTTCGCTCTGGTACTGGGCCAGCCATCGACCCACGCCCTGGGCCCCCTCCCGTTTCGCCGCCTCGTAACTCTCTTCGAGGCTGGCGGCCAAGCCCGGCAGTTTGCCCGGGGCGGGCGCTCGCCCGGCGTCTTGCCGCACGGGGGCCGTGCCGATTTCCTTTTTGGCATAGTGGCTGAACTTCCAGCCCAGCCAGACCAGGGCCGCAACCATGACAACGGTCAGGAATTGTCTCATGAGTCGGAGAGTCGTTGAATCCGGGCGCCGAGCCGGCGCAATTTGTCGTCGATGCGCTCGTAGCCGCGGTCGAGATGGTATATGCGTTTCACGTGCGTCCGGCCCTGGGCGACGAGGCTGGCGATCACCAGCGCGGCCGAGGCGCGCAGGTCGCTCGCCATCACCGGCGCGCCGCTCAAGACCGAGGGGCCCTTGACGACGGCGCTGGGTCCTTCGATCGTGATGTCAGCGCCCAGCCGCGCCAGTTCGCTCACGTGCATGAACCGGGTCTCGAAGATGCGCTCGGTGAGGATGCTGATGCCGGACGCCTGGGTCATCAACACCATCATCTGCGCCTGGGCGTCGGTCGGAAACCCGGCGTACGGTTGCGTGGTGACATCCACGGGCCGCAGCCGCCGCGCACCCTTGACCGTCAGGTTCCCGCCAGCCCGATCGAGCCGGGCGCCCGTTTCCTCGAGCTTGTCGAGGACCGCATGCAGGTGTTCGGGACGCGCCCCCCGCAGGGTCACCTCACCGCGCGAACACGCCGCCGCAATCGCAAAGGTCGCTGCCTCGATCCGATCCGGGATGGCCTCGTGGTCCGCGCCGTGCAGTTCCTTGACGCCGGTGATCGTGATGGTGGGACTCCCGGCGCCCGTGATCTGCGCCCCCATCCCGTTGAGGAAGTCCGCCAAGTCGACGATCTCGGGTTCGCAGGCGGCGCTCTGGATCACCGTCACCCCCTCGGCCAGCGTGGCGGCCATCATGACGTTGGCCGTGCCCAAAACGGTCGGGCCAGCGCGCCCGCCCAGAAACATGGCCGAGCCCTTCAGGCGCCGGGTCTGGGCGCAGACGTACCCGCTGTCAACCTGAATCTTCGCCCCCAAAGCGCGAAGTCCTTTGAGATGAAGATCGATTGGGCGGGTGCCGATGACGCATCCGCCCGGCAGTGAGACTTTGGCCTGTCCCAAGCGCCCCAGCAACGGGCCCAGAAGGCAGACGGAGCCGCGCATCTTGCGGACCAGGTCGTAATCGCAGAAGCCGCGAATGCGATTGGCCTCGATCGAGACGGTGTCGCCTTGGGACCGGACTTTGGCGCCCACCGCGGTCAGGATGCGGACCATGAACGCCACGTCGCTCAACGCCGGCACGCGCCGGATCACGCACGGTTCGCGGGTCAGCAGCGCCGCCGCCATCAGCGGCAACACGGCATTCTTGGCCCCGCTAATCGTGACCTCACCTTCCAGCGGTCGCCCGCCCTCGATCAACAGACTGTACATGGCACGCAAATTGTCCCCCGCACCGCATCGAGACGGCGCAGCCCGTCCCTTTCCCCGACACGCCGGCCGCGGCCGGACAGTGCGCGGCGATGTTTCCATCTTCAGGCAGGCCGCGCAATCAAGATTCGTTCACGCCCGCTCAGGTCCGCCTCGACGGCCTCGACGGTCCAGCCGTGTCGAACGAAAAGGTCTGAAACGGCAGTCGCCTGGCCATCGCCGAATTCGAGCAGAAGATGGCCGGATGGGTTCATGCGAGCGGCGGCTCCGAGCGCCAACCGGCGGATCACGTCCAGACCGTCTGGACCTCCGTCGAGCGCCAGACGCGGATCGTGATCGCGGACCTCCGGGGCGAGGCGGTCAATCTCGACACTCGGGATGTAGGGAGGATTGGCGACAATGAGGTCGAAACTCAGCTCCGGTCGGACCGCGGCCAGGCCGTCGCTCCGCAGCCATTCGATGCGGTCGGCGACCCCCTGTCGTTCCGCGTTCGCGCGGGCCAGGACCAGAGCCGGTTCGGAGATGTCGAGGGCGGTGATGTGCGCCGCGGGACAATGGCGTGCCAGGGCGATGGCCAGGCAACCGCTGCCGGTCCCGAAGTCCAAGGCCGCCTGCGCGGCAGCCGGCGAAGTCCCGAGAAGCGTCCAGGCGCGCTCAGCCAGGACCTCGGTTTCCGGGCGCGGGATCAGGACATCGGAGCTGACGGCGAGTTCGAATCCGCAAAACGACACCAGGCCGGTCAGGTGCTGCAAGGGCTCGCGGTTGCCGCGGCGGCGGACCAGTGCGCGGACCGTCGCCAAGTCGGATTCGTCGACCGTGCGCTCGAAGTTCAAGTAGAGCTGGAGCCGGGGCAGCTTCAGCACATGGGCCAGGAGCAGCTCGATTTGCAGGCGGGGCGAGTCCACGCCCTTTTGAGCCAGGTAGTCGGTGCTGCGTCGGATGACTTCCAAAACCGTCACGGGGCAAGAGTAACGCCGCCGCTCGGCGGGGTCAGCCACGAACTTGGCAGCACTGCTGATGGCCGTTGACGGCGGGGCCTTGGCGTGATAGCCCCTGTGCCCAGATAATGTTGGCGTCCTTTTCGCCAGTGCCAAACCGATGCAAGACCTGATCTCGAAAGCCGCAACGCTGCTCGAGGCTCTGCCTTATCTCCAGAAGTACAGCGGAGCCACGTTTGTCGTCAAATACGGCGGCAGCTTCATGGACTCGCCCGACCCGGTCATCCGGACCAGTGTTGCGCGGGACATCGTTTTTCTCGAGGCCGCGGAGATCAACCCCGTCGTGGTGCATGGGGGCGGCAAGGCGATCACGCGCGCCATGGAAAAAGCCGGGCTGAAGGCGCAATTCGTCCAGGGCCAGCGGGTCACGGACGCGGCGACGGTGCGGGTGGTCGACGCGGTGCTTTCGGGCGAGATCAATCCGGAGGTGGTGACGACGATCAGTTCGTTGGGCGGGCTGGCCAAGGGTTTCGCCGGCACGGAGGTTTTCACCTGTCGGAAGCTCCTGGTGCACGGGCCCGACGGGCAGCCGCTGGACATCGGTTTCGTAGGCGAAGTGACCGGCGTGAACACAGCCCCGCTCCTGGCCTGCATCGAGAAGGGCATCACGCCCGTGATCAGCCCCACCGCGCGGGACAAGGACGGCCAGGTGTACAACTGCAATGCGGACGTCGCGGCGGCGCGCGCGGCCATTGCGTTGCGTGCGCGGCGGCTGGTTTTCATGAGCGATGTGCCGGGCTTGCTGCGCGATCCCAAGGACCCCGCCACCGTGATCCCGCATCTGCGCGCCGGCGAGGTCGACGCCCTCAAACAGGCCGGGATCGTCGAGCGGGGCATGATTCCCAAAGTCGATAGCGCGGTCGCCGCCATTCGGGCGGGGGTCGACAAGGTCTCGTTCGTCGACGGGCGCGTGCCTCACGCGGTGCTTCTCGAAATCTTCACCGACGAAGGCGTCGGGACGGAGGTAGTGCTCTAGCCCGCATATTGCGAAAATCCGGGCTGGCCCGCCGGACGTCCCTTGGATCGGATGCACTCCTTTTTATGAAAGACATCATTCCGCCCCCACCCATCATCGCCAATCAGTTCGAGACGGTGCGCGAGCTCTTTCAACGCTACGTCGTGCCGAGCTACGGACGCTTCGACCTCGCGTTCGCCCGCGGCGCCGGCAGCTTCCTCTGGGATGTGTCCGGGAAGCGCTATCTCGACCTGGGCAGCGGCATCGCCGTCTGCTCGCTGGGCCATGCGCATCCGGAGATCACGCAGGCGTTGATCGAGCAGTCACAGAAGATGGTGCACATCTCGAATCTCTACTACCACGAACCCCAGGGGCGCCTTGCGGAACAAATCGTGCGCCTGCTGGCTCCCGGCAAGGTGTTCTTCGCCAACTCGGGCGGCGAGGCCAACGAGGGCCTCTTCAAGCTGGCCCGCAAGTTCGGACACGACGAGGGCCGGTTCGAAATTCTCACCGCGCTCAATTCCTTTCACGGCCGGACGCTGGCAGGCATCGCGGCCACCGGGCAGGACAAGGTCAAGAGAGGATTCGAGCCGATGGTGGCCGGGTTCCGCCACGTCCCGTTCAACGACCTCGAGGCGATGCGCCAGGCGCTTTCCCCGGCGACGGTGGCCATCCTGATCGAGGGCGTCCAGGGCGAAGGCGGCATCACCCCCGCCAGCCCCGAGTACCTACTCGGACTGCGCGCCCTGTGCGACGAGAAGAAACTCCTCTTGCTTATGGACGGCGTCCAGTGCGGCTATTTCCGCACCGGCCGATTCCAGAGTTTCCAGCGCATTCTCGAAGGGGTGCCCGCCGCCGACGGTTTTCTGCCAGACGCGGTGTCGATGGCCAAATCGCTCGGGGGCGGTTTCCCGATCAGTGCGTTTTGGGTGCGCGCGCCCTACGCCGACCTGCTCAGTCCCGGACTCCACGCCACCACGTTTGGCGGCACGCCGCTGGCCTGCGCGGTGGCGATGAAGGTGCTCGAAGTCGTCGCGCGCGACCGGCTGGCCGACAACGCGCGGACCGTGGGGGCGCACCTCAAGTCCGGTCTCGAAAACCTGGCGCGCCAGTTCCCTCGAGTCCTCACGAGCGTGCGCGGATTGGGGCTCATGATCGGTTTCGAACTGGCGGACAAGGAGGCCATTCCGACGTTCGCTTCGGGGCCAAAGACGGCCGCGGCCCAGTTTGTCGATCGCCTGCACGCGGCTGGCGTGCTCACCGTCCCGGCCGGAGCGCGGGTTGTGCGGCTCCTCCCCCCCTTGAACCTGAGCCGTGCCGAGGCGGACCAAGGCCTTGGGATCATCGAGCAGGTGGTTCGCAGCCTGGCGTGAAGCGGCGCGGCGTGGCCGCCGAAACCCGCCTGCCTGTTCCGAAAGGGGCTTTGAACTTGTTGCCCCCGGGGCAGTTTTGGTTCATCCTGGAACCTGAGAAACGCCTCGGGCGCAGGACCGTCTATATCTCTCATGCCAAACCGTGACGAAATCATGGCCGCCCTCAAGGCGGTGAAGTATCCCGGCTATTCCCGCGACATCGTGTCGTTTGGCCTGGTCAAGGAAGTGTCGGCCGACGCCGGCGCGGTCAGCGTTCATCTCACCCTGCCGTCCAACAGCCCGCAGTTGGCCGCGCAGATCAAGGCCGATTGCGAGCACGCGGTCCGCGCACTGCCGGGCGTCGGCGATGTCCGTGTCGAGATTCAACAACCGACCGGACCGCATGCAGGGCCGGCCGGCCCCAATCCCTGGGCGCAACAGAGTCGCGTCCCGGGTGTCAAACGCGTGATCGCCGTCGCCAGCGGAAAGGGAGGCGTGGGCAAGAGCACCGTCTCGGTGAATCTCGCGTGCGCGCTGCAGCACTTGGGCGCGCGGGTCGGATTGCTCGATTGCGACATTTACGGCCCAACCATCCCGCTGATGATGGGGCTTAAGCAGCGTCCGACCGTGACCGATCACGAGACCCTGATCCCCCCCGTCAATCACGGTGTGAAGCTGATGAGCATCGGTTTCCTGGTCGAGGACGATCAGCCGGTGATCTGGCGCGGGCCGCTCATCACCAAGACCATCCAACAGTTCCTGTTCTCGGTCGATTGGGATGACCTCGATTACCTCCTGGTCGATCTCCCCCCCGGAACGGGCGACGCCCAACTTTCGCTGTGTCAGACTGTGCCGCTGGACGGCGGGGTCGTGGTGACCACACCGCAGGAAGCCTCGCTCGGCGTGGTGCGCAAGGGGATCGCGATGTTCGAGAAGGTCAACGTCGCCATTCTCGGCCTGGTCGAGAACATGAGCTACTTCACCGCGCCAAACGGGGAACGCCTCGAAATCTTCGGGCACGGAGGTGGCCGGGCCGAGGCCGAGCGCCGGGGCCTCCCGTTCCTTGGCGAGATTCCTCTGTTCACCGAGATTCGTGAGGGCGGAGACCGCGGCGTGCCGATCGTGGTTTCGGCGCCGCAGTCGAAGCCC
>DAOOQY010000149.1:0-8292 GCA_035389025.1 Verrucomicrobiota bacterium | reverse complement strand
CTGCAGATCAATGCTGGATCTCCCGGCATTTCTACCCCGGCGCAGCGATACCAGGCCACATTACCGCGGCAACCGCTTCGCCCCCTCCCCAGCCTCAGACATAGCCTGTTGCAGACTGCGCGATAGCAGCAGCAACGCCCGCTTCAATCCCGCTTGATGATCGGCGGCCTCGGGCGACCAAGCCAACACCATCTCGCGGTTCAACCTCTGGATGTTCTCCAGCTTCACGATCGCGAACCGGTCCTGCGGAAGATCGATCACCGCCGGCAAGGGGAGGAACGCGGCCGCGTCCCCATGCTCGACGGCTGCGAGTAGAAGGGATAGCGTCTCCGCATGGAGTACGCAGTTCAGCCGAATTCCTGCCTCCTTCGCCGTCTCGCGCGCCAACCTCGCCAATTGTCCGCCGCCAGACAGTTCCGCGTACGGCAAGGTCCTGCCCTCGAAGATCACCTCGGCACTCCGGCCTCGCAGCAGGACACGCGGGACGACGAGCGCAAACTGCAAAGTGCCGATCACCTCGCTGGCCAGCCCTTCGCTCACCGCATCGCGCCGGACCAACCCGAAGTGGAGCCGCCCTAACTCGACCTCACGGACAACCTCGGCAGTCGGCAGACTCCGGACCTGACAATAGATCGGCGGGTCCAAATCACGGAGTGCCGGAAGACACGGGAGCAACACCCACCGCAGGATCGCTTCGCCTCCCCCGATCACGATGGTCTCCGGCTTCCCCACCTCTTGTGCAGCCAAGTCCGCTACCGCGCCGAAGAACGAGCAGCTCATCCGTGCCAACTGCTGGCCGAAGAGGGTCGGCCGGAGCGTCTTCCCCACCCGGTCAAAGAGCCTCGCTCCCAGCGCTTCCTCCAGTTCCTTGATCTGGCGGCTGAACTGGCTCTGCCGGCTCGCGCTTGGTCCCGCCGCTGCCGTGATCGATCCGCATTCGATCACCGCACACAGCGTCGCCAACCGCTCCAGCGAGAAACCGTTTTTCGCAACAACTTCAGGAAGCATACCTGACTACGCAGGCAGGATATCTACAGCATCCGAGCTTCACAATAAGAAACCGAAGGACTACAACGTCGCCGTGGTCAAACTTGAAGACATCACAGTCGGAATGGTCCTCGAAGGCCTGGTGGCACACCAACACGCCACCGTCCGGCAGGTACAGCGCTTCGGAGACGATGTCGTTTCAGTCACGTTCGCCGATGCCGAAGGGCGCGTGGGCGAGGAACTCCTCTTCCGCGATCGCGAATCCTCGCTTTCGGTCGTCCAGCAAAGCCGCCCGTTGAGTTTCACCGCCGACTCTGACCTGTTCCGACTCATCTCCGAAGCGCAACGGCTCCGCTACGCGTTCCTGTTCGACCCCCTCATCGCCGTCAACACCTCGGACATTCGGCCGCTGCCTCACCAGATCACCGCTGTCTACGAGACCATGCTCAACCGGCAGCCGCTCCGATTCCTCCTCGCCGACGACCCCGGTGCCGGCAAGACCATTATGGCTGGCCTGTTGATTAAGGAGTTGATCATCCGCGGTGACGTGGACCGGTGTCTGATTGTGGCTCCCGGCAGCTTGGTCGAACAGTGGCAAGACGAACTCGACGAGAAGTTCAACCTCCCCTTCGAAATCCTCACCAACGAGGGTCTCGCCGCCGCCCGCACCGGCAACTGGTTCCAGGAGCACAACCTCTGCATCGCACGGCTCGACAAGCTCAGCCGCAACGAAGACATCCAGGCCAAACTCACCGTCGTGGACTGGGACCTGGTCATCGTGGATGAAGCCCACAAGATGTCCGCCACCTACTTCGGCTCGGAGATCAAGTACACCAAGCGCTTCAAGCTCGGCCAACTTCTCTCGCAGCACGCCCGTCAGCTCACGCTCCTCACCGCGACCCCGCACAACGGGAAGGACGAAGATTTCCACCTGTTTCTCTCTCTCCTTGACGGCGACCGGTTCGAGGGCCGGCCCCGCGATGGCGTCCACGTCGCCGATAATGCTGACGTGATGCGGCGCATGGTGAAGGAGAGTCTGGTCACCATGGAGGGCAAACCGTTGTTCCCGGAGCGTCGCGCCTCGACGCTGGAATACACGCTCAGCCCCGAGGAAGCCGCCCTTTACCGTTCGGTGACGGAATACGTCCAGCGCGAGTTCAACCGCGCCGACCGCTTGGCAAACGACAAACGCAAGGGGACCGTCGGCTTCGCTCTGACCATCCTGCAACGGCGCCTGGCGTCCTCGCCCGAGGCCATCTTCCAGTCGCTCCGTCGCCGACTCGAACGCCTCGAAGACCGCCTGCGCGAGGAGCGGTTGTTGCGACGCGGGGCTGCCGCTCTGACGACCACCCTCGCCGACACCGAGAATCTGTCGGAGGAGGAACTCGAAGATCTTGAAGACAGCCCCGAGCCCGAGGCGGAACAAACCGAAGCGCAGGTCATCGACCAGTCCACCGCGGCGCAAACGCTCGCGGAACTGGAGGCGGAAATCGCCACGCTCAAGGACCTCGCCCAACAGGCGATCCGGCTTCGACGTTCCCAGCGCGACACGAAGTGGCAGCGGCTCTCCGAGACGCTGGACCTGCCGGACATGTTCGATGCCAACCAATGCCGTCGGAAACTGGTCATCTTCACCGAGCATCGGGACACCCTGAACTACCTGGGCGAGCTTCTCGGCACCCGGCTGGGGAATTCGTCGAGCGTCGTCACCATCCACGGTGGCACACCCCGGGAGAAGCGTCGCCAGGCTCAGGAGGCCTTCGAGAATGACCCGGAAGTGCTCGTGCTCCTGGCCACCGATGCCGCCGGCGAAGGCATCAACCTCCATAGGCGGGCGCACCTCATGGTAAACTACGATTTGCCCTGGAATCCCAACCGGATCGAGCAGCGCTTCGGTCGCATCCACCGCATCGGCCAGACCGAGGTGTGTCACCTCTGGAACCTTGTTGCCCACGAGACGCGCGAGGGCGAGGTGTGGTACCGGCTCCTGAAGAAGATCGAAGCGCAGGCCAAACAACTGCATGGTGCGGTCTTTGATGTCTTGGGTGAGGTTTTCCGTGATCAACCGCTCAAGGACCTGCTCGTCGAGGCCATCCGGTACGGAGAACGACCGGACGTGAAGGCCAAGCTCGACCAGATCGTGCAGCGACTGGATACCCAACACTTGCAGGAACTCGTGTATCATCGCTCCCTGGTTCACGAGAGCCTCGATCCCGGTCGGGTCCGCGAGATTCGCGATCAGATCGAGCGCGCGCAAGCCCGGCGCCTTCAGCCACACTACATCGGTTCGTTCTTCCTGCGGGCCTTCCCGTTCCTGGGCGGCTCACTCCACCGACGCGAGACCAATCGCTACGAAATCCGCCACGTCCCCGCCGACATTCGCCAGCGGGACCGGGTCATCGGTCAGCGCGCCCCGGTGCTGAAGGCGTACGAGCGGATCACCTTTCACCAGGAGCGCATCCGCGAACCCGGCAAGCCGCCTGCCGCCTTGGTCGCCCCCGGTCATCCGCTGCTCGACTCCGTGGTCGATCTGCTGCTGGAACGTCACCGCAGCGTACTCCGCGAGGGCGCCGTGCTCGTGGATGTCCAGGACCAGGGGACCGAACCGCGCCTGCTCTTCTACTTCGAACACAGCCTCTGCGATGGCCGACGCGGCGCCGGCGACAATCCCCACGTCATCTCGCGTCGGTTACAGTTCGTCGAAATCACGCGTGATGGTCGTCTCGTGAATGCGGGCAGTGCCCCGTATCTCGACTACACGCCGCCCAGCGAGGAGCAGCGACGTGCCATCGAGCCGTTGCTGCACGAAGCCTGGCTTACGGACGGCGTGGAACGTAAGGCCGTTGCCCATGCGATCCAGCACTTGGTCCCCGATCATCTTCGCGAGGTGAAGGCCCGGCGGGAGGCGCTTGTGGACAAGACACTGCAGCAGGTGCAAAAGCGCTTGGTTGCCGAAATCCGCTACTGGGACCAACGTGCCAACGACCTCCGCGCTTTGGAGGAGGCTGGTCGGGGGGGAGACAAGCTGAACTCCGCTAATGCCCGCAAGCGCGCCGACGATCTGAAGGAGCGTCTTCAGAAACGGCAAGCCGAACTCGCCCTGGAACGTCAGGTTAGCGCGCGACCTCCGACGGTCCTCGGCGGCGCCCTGATCGTGCCCGCGGGCTGGTTTTCCTCCCCCTCGCCCCTTGGAGGGGAGAGGGCTGCCTGCCTGCCGGAGCCGCCGCGGCGAAGGCAGGGGGTGAGGCGTGAACAAGGGGAAACAATCGAACTCCGCGAGACCCCACCCCCCTATGGCGCAGGCGACCGCGAAGTCGAACGCCTCGCGATGGAGGCGGTCATTGCCCATGAACGCCAGCTTGGCTTTGATCCGCGGGATGTCTCCAAGGAAAACCGCGGCTACGACATCGAATCCCGATACCCTTCCGGGCATCCTAAGGCCGGCCAATTGCGCTTCATTGAGGTGAAGGGGCGCATCATGGGCGCAGATACGGTCACGGTGACGAAGAACGAAATCCTGACGGCGTTGAATAAGCCGGAGGATTACATCCTAGCGGTCGTGTTCATCAGCCCCGACGGGGCGCAAACGCCCCACTACCTTGAATCCCCGTTCGAGCAGGAACCCGACTTCGCCACCGCCAGCGTCAATTTCAAAGTGGCCGAACTGCTCGTGAGAACTGGCCCGCAAGCCCATTGGGGGGAGACGAACCGCACCGAAGAACTCAAACGATGAACGCCGATTGCCTCGCACCCTCACAATCACCCTCTCAGAGCGTCGGCAACTGCATTCCGTCATTGCTCTGCCGGCATCACTTTCGAGTCGAACCCGTCACCGCGGGGTAGTACAAGGACACCGATGAACAGTCCCGTCCTGGTCAACCGTCTGGTACTCAAGAACTACAAGAGCATCGCCGCTTGCTCGGTTCCGCTGGGGTCGCTGGTGTTCCTCGTCGGCCAGAACGGCTCCGGCAAGAGCAACTTCCTGGATGCGCTGCGCTTCGTCAGCGACGCTCTTCACACTTCGCTAGACCACTCGTTGCGCGAACGCAGCGGGATCGGCGAAGTCCGGCGGCGTTCCGGCGGCCACCCCAATCACTTCGCGATTCGCCTGAACTTCGAGTTGCCTTCCGGTCAGATGGGCCACTACAGCTTCCAGATCGGAGCAAAGGAATCGGGGGGCTTCGAAGTCCAGACCGAGGAGTGCCGGCTGGTCGACGCGGGCCGTCTGGATGAGCAGTTCTACGTGGTGGAAAAGGGCTGCGTGGTCAGAACCTCGGTGACGGTCGCGCCCGCGGCCTTCGCCGATCGGCTGTATCTGGTGGCTGCTTCCGGACTGCCCCAGTTCCGGCCGGTGTATGACGCCCTGTCCACCATGGAAGTCTATAACCTCAATCCCAAGGAGATCTCCAACTTGCAGAAACCCGATGCCGGGCAGGTCTTGCGGCGCGACGGGGGCAATGCCTCCAGCATCTTCCGAAAACTGCCCCAGACGGCTCGTCAGCAGATCAACGGCTACCTCGCCCGCATTGTCCAAGGGATCGCCGATGCTGAGACAAAGCCGCTGGGCTCCCAGGAAACCTTGGAGTTCCGCCAAGCGGTGAAAGGACAGAAGCACTCCTGGCGGTTCCTGGCCTCGAGCATGTCGGATGGAACCCTGCGCGCCTTTGGCATCCTGCTGGCCTTGTTCCAGAACACCGCCAAAGAGCCGGGTGCGCCTCTGCTGATCGGTCTGGAGGAACCGGAGATGGCGCTGCACCCGGCAGCCACATCGGTTCTTTTGTCCGCGCTGCGTGAAGCCTCCCACCAAACCCAGATTCTCGTCACCAGTCACAGCCCAGACCTCCTCGACGATGAGAACATCGCCACCGAATCGCTTCTGGCCGTGGACAGCTTGGAAGGCGTGACGCGCATCGCGCCCCTGGACGAGGCCGGCCGTTCAGTGCTCCACGACCGGTTGTTCACGCCCGGTGAACTGCTGCGCCAGAACCAACTCGCGCCCGACGCTGCCGCCCTCACGGAGATGGAAACCGGGCGCCAGCTGCAGTTGTTTGAATTGCTCAAGCCATGAGCCCCCTCTTCATCGCGCCCATCGTCGAAGGCAAGGTTGAAGTCGAGGCGGTTCCCAAGCTGCTGCATCGGCTCTACCGACAAGATCCTCGCCCGGGCCTTCTCGTTGTTAACCCGGCAATCCGCGTCAAATCGGGGAGTTTCCTGAACGACGATGCCTACTTCCGCCGTTACGTCGAACTCGGGGCGCGCAAGGCACAGGCCCAGCCTCGCGGCAGTGTGTTGATCCTGCTCGATTGCGAAGACGATGCTCCCTGCAAGCTGGGGCCGGCACTGCTCGAACGCGCGCGAAGGGTCCGCCCCGAAACGCGGTTCACGGTGATTCTCGCGCATCGCGAATACGAGACATGGTTTCTCGCCGCCGCTCCGTCCCTGCGCTCGCTGTGCGGGCTGCCTGCCGACCTTGAAGCTCCGGCCAACCCAGCGGCCATCCGAGGAGCCAAACAGTGGCTTGCCGCACGTATGCCCGCCGGCTACGACCCGCCCAATCACCAACCGCTCTTCACCGAGCATTTCTCCTTCGATCTGGCCGCGGGCGTCCCCTCCTTTGCCCGGCTCCAACGCAAAGCACGGAACCTCTTCGCTTGAGCAGAACCCCCATCCCAGCCCATCTAGCCCGACCAGGGAAGTGCCGCCCCGTCCTTGCCGTTCAGCAGCATAGACTTTCCATGATCCGAACGCTCAACGCGCAACGTTCAACCCCCAGCTTTCAACGAAACCTTGCGTTGAATGTTGAGCGTTGGGCGTTGAGCGTTGCACGTTGCCCGGCTTGTGTTCCCCACATGTTGCGAAAGGGACAACCGCTCTGCGCATGACCCTCCCCCGCGAAGCCGCCAAAGACATCTCCGATCGGCTCAACCTGTTGGCCGACATCGTGAAGACCCGCTCCCGCGCCGGCTTCACGGACGCCAATCGCATCCTCGAGGCCATTGCCAAACGCCTCATCAACGCCCTCTTCGGCTGGGACTTGGCGAACCTGAATCTCGAGCAGGCGAACTACCCCGCCGCCGACCTCGGCGACCGCAGGCGGCGCCTCGCCATCCAAGTCACCACCGAAGGCGGCTCGGACAAGATCGCGCGTACCACCGCCAAAGCCGTCGCACACCATCTCGGCGCCGACTTCGACCGCCTAATCGTCTTCTTCCTCCTCCCCACAAAGCCCTCCTTGCCGAAGAAGTTCGAGCAGCCGGCCGGCGGCCCCAAGATCGAGACCTGGGACATCACGGATCTGCTGAAGATGATGCTGGATCAAGAGGATCTCCAGGCTCTCACCCGGGGTGCCGATGTGTTGAAGGAAGAAATCGGCAGCATTCCCCCATCCGGCACCGACCGGAAGTTCGACATCTCCCGCATCCTCAAATACGCCCCGGCGGAACTCATCGGCCGCGACGATGAACTCCAGCTCCTCCACGCCGCCTGGTCAGGCGATTCTCCAGCGTCGCTCACGCTTCACGGATCACTTTTCATGTTTCAATCCCGTCCCCGCGTCTTGACCTTCGTCGCCCTCGGCGGCGAGGGGAAAACCTCGCTCGTGGCCAAGTGGGCGGCGGAGTTGGCGGGGCAGAACTGGCCAGGGTGCGATGCAGCGTTTGCGTGGTCGTTCTACAGCCAGGGCACGCGCGAGCAGCAGGTCGCCTCCTCCGACCTCTTTCTCAAGGAAGCTCTCACATTCTTCGGCGATGAGGCGATGGCGGGGAGTGGGGCAAGTGCGTATGAGAAGGGCCGGCGGTTGGCCCAACTCGTCGGCAAGCGACGGGCGTTGCTCATTCTCGACGGCCTCGAGCCGCTGCAATACGCGCCCACCTCCCCTACGCCGGGCGAACTCAAGGACCAAGGCATCGCCGCGCTGCTCAAGGGCCTTGGCACCGCCAGCCAGGGCCTGTGCGTCGTCACCACCCGCTATTCGCTGCCGGACCTGAAGGCGTTCTGGCCTACTCCCCCCTCGCCCTCTTGGAGAGGAGCCCGCAGTGAGGACACTGCACGCGAGGTGCCACTGCTGCGCCTGTCCCGCGACGCCGGAGTGCGTCTGCTCAAAACCCTCGGTGTGAGAGGCAGCGAACTGCGAGATCTCCCGCTCAGAGACGGCGACGAGAAGAGCGAGAAGGTAAACGAGTTCGAGAAACTGGTCGAAGACATGGAAGGCCACGCCCTTACCTTGACCCTGCTGGGCAGTTACCTGAGACGCGCCTTTCGTGGTGACATCCGTCAGCGCGACCGCGTCAAGTTCGAGAAAGCCGA
>DAOOQY010000148.1:0-8307 GCA_035389025.1 Verrucomicrobiota bacterium | reverse complement strand
GGAGCGAGATGGCGCGGACTGACGTCCGCGGCTACGAGGTTCATGGGCAGAACTGCTGGGGTGTACCACTCTCTGTGCACTTCTTCCTTTCCTTGAACAGTAGAATCTGGGTGTTGTGAACCACGTTGTTGACATTCCACTGATCCGGCTGCAGAATCGATCAAGACCCTATCATGCAACGCGTTACGTGTTCGTCTAGACGAACTTCGTGGCTACTGAAGAAACCTCTTGACAGGCAGGTATCAATTGATACCTTGTGGGGGTGTTTCTAAATGGACGAAGGCATCTGTCCCATACCAGAGTCTTGGCGCATGAAAGTTGCCACCCTCCTGAGGAGTGGGAAGTCTGGGACGGTCTTCATCAGGCAACGCGCCCGGCGCGATTGGGCCAGTCTGACTTCCTGCCCTTTTGATTCGGCGCTCCGAGAAGTCATCGCGGACGCACTTGCAGGAGAAGGAATACTGGGAAGATAGCATGAGATGAATGAGCCTGGCGAATCATACGCGTTCATCTTCCACTTCCGCAACCTTCCAATCTACGCCAAAGCAAACCTTACGACCGCTGAGGAAGTCGTCATCATCTATTCAGCACACCGCCCCCTGAAAGGCGAGGAATTCCCATGAACTCTTTTAAGCAACGCTTGGAGCGCATCGAGGTTCTGGAACCGGTCCACATCCCAAAGCTCGATGGCAGCGGTATCGCCGAGACAGTCCATGCTAAAGTCCCGGCTTGGCGCGACCCGAAGGACGGCGATGTGTTCTTGGATACTGAGGCGACCGCGATGCTGGACAAAGTGAAGGCACGTCACATGGGCTTGCTCACACCAGAGCAGATCAAGGCTCTTCGCAAGAGGCTGGGTCTAACGCAGCCGCAAATCTCTGAATTGCTGCAAATCGGGGAGAAGACATGGACCCGCTGGGAAACCGGGCGCGAACGCCCTTCGCGGTCGATCAATGTGCTGCTCATTGCCCTGAACGACGGCAAACTCGACGCGGCCTACCTGCGGTCCGTGGCCCGGCGGCGAAACGACTGGACGACGCGGTTGGCAGAGGAGCCTCGTGCGCCGCGTAACCCCTGGGTCGACACGGTTCGGGCGATGTGGGAGGGGTGGAAGCCGCAAGCGGGAATCGAACTGGCGCAGGCCATACAGGACGCGGTTGCCGGCTACCTGATGTCAAGGGGCCGGCAGGGTGACTGTGGCTTCCAAATGGAGGCCAAGGTTACCTTTGTGACCTCGGCGCCCGGCAATGTGATCCCGGTGCAGCCAGTGAAGGACGCGGTCCCTGTGGGCCGCGCAGTGCGGCCGACGGAGCCAAGCGCTGAGCGAAGTCCACGTTTTGAGATTCCAGACGCACTCGTCGCATGAGACTGGCACCACTCCAACTTGAACGCTATTTCCTGACGGACCTGAATTGCCAAGCGAATCCGCAGTTCAAGGCCGACAAGGAAACGAAATTCAATCAGAAAGACCTTGAGGTTGCGGCAGCGGTCCAGCCGATCAAGGATAAGCCGAACCGATGGCAGGTGAGCCTCAACATCAAACTCCAACCCACTCCAGATGCCAACTCGCCTTATTCCTTTTGCCTGAACCTACTGGGAATCATCTGCTGGGTTGGGCCCGAACTGCCGGAGGACAAGGTCGGGACGCTGCTGCGCACGAACGGGCCGAGCATGCTCTATGGTGTGGCGCGGGAGATGGCCCGAGACATGACGGCACGAGGACCCTTCCCACCGCTGGTGCTGCCTTCGGTGTCATTCATCCCGGACGCTCCCACGCCTGCGGCGCCGAGGGCGCCGGAACCGAGTGAAACGGCGGAAACCGCGGTCGAGCCGAGCGCCCCCACGCGCGAAAAGGAATAGAGGCGCCTGATGCTTTCAAGACAACAACTGGGGAGTCTGCTCTGGGGCATTACGGAAAGGGGTCGGTCCCGAAAGGGGTCCCCCCCAACAACTAGTCGACGGCCTTGGGCTTTGCCTCGCTGCGAGGCGCAGGTGCCGAGGCGAAGTATTCGTGGAACACGGTGGCAAGGCTGGCGCCGTAGTCGCGCCAGTGCCGAGCGGAGGGGTAGTCGTTGCGACCGGCGATCCAATTGCAGTTGAACTCGTGCACGATGGCATCGATTCCGTAGCGCTCGAGCCAACCGTCGCCCAAGGTGCCGGAGTTGCGGAATCCCGGTTGCGTGCTGCCCTCGGTGAACCAGGTGTGCTTGCGCAGCAGACCCTCGAACACCGCCATGCGATCGAGGTGGTCGGAGAGGCCGGGCAGCGGGGGGCGGCTGAGATGGATGAGGCCGCCGCCGTCGTTGTGCAACTCGAGTGCCAGGTCCGGGCGCCGCCCGGCGCGCATCATCTCCTCGAGCCAGTGTTCGAGGGCGGCGTTTTCGGGCGCCAATTGCGGATCGGCGGCCTTGTCCCAGTCGCGATTGAGATCCTTGCCGCGCAGCTTAAAGCGGGTCAGGCCGCGCACAACGCCGTCCTTGTTGGCCATCGGCAGGATGTCGACGCAGTAGCGTTCGAGGCATTCCCGCGCATGAGGGTCGGCTTCGAGGAGCCGGCGGATCAGGCCCTCGACCACCCAGTTGCCGCCCGATTCCCACGGATGCGCCCGGGCGCGGAGGAAGACGCGGTGCAGCGCCCGCGGGTTGCCAACCCGGACGATCTCGAGAGGCCGTCCCTCGACGGTCCTGCCGATCGGCGTGATCTGGACCAGCGGGTTTGTCTTGATGCCGTCGAGGAGACGTTCCAGGTCGGCTGTCGTGTACGGTTCGAGGCGTGCCACGAAGAGCTGAGGACCCGGCATTTCCAGGGTGACTTGAACCCGGTTTTCAGGCACGGCATCGGTCGGCAGCGGGGTCCAGTCGCGTCCGTTCGCCGAAACCACCACCGTCTTGAGTTCCCTGGCGACGGAGCCGGGGCGGCTGTTCCAGATATTGTCAAGGTTCTTGAACTCGAGTGTGAGCCGCGCGCCGGGCGCGGCTTCGAGGCGGAAGTGAATATGGCCGGCGGCGCGATTGGGCGAGTTGCGCTCGTGATCGTAGAGCAAGTGAACGAGGATTGTCCCGTCCTCGCCCGACTCGTACCAGAGCGGCGAGGCGTTCTCGAAGCTGGTGTCGATATAGACGAGGTTGGTGGGGCTGGCTGCGTGGAGTGTGCCGCCCAGAAGGCCGAGCATCACCACGAGGAGCAGTCGTTTCGTCATCGTCGAGTCGGTCCAGGATCGCTGCGAGGTCTGCACGGCCGGGAGTCTGCGGCAGTCTGCCGGCAGTGGCAATGGGGTCACATCTTCATATTTGACATTGTGCTGAGGATGATCGAGAGCATCAGGCCGCCCCGCCCAGCGATTCCTCGGGGCAAGGCCCGCGAGGACCGGATTGGCCCGACCAGCGGGCAATTGTCAAATATGAAGATGTGACCCCATGAACGGACGCAGGAAGCGTTCGGCTGCCAGATCGGCGAATCTCAAGCCGCGGTCTGTAAGCTGGAAGCGATCGGGGCCCAATCTCGCCAGGCCCTGGCGTTCGAGTTCGGCCATGTCGTTTCGCCACTCGACTCGCAGGTCGAACCCGGTGACGCGGAGGAACTCGTCAAAGGGCCAGCCGGCGTTCATGCGCAGTCCGAACGCGGCCGTCTCGCCGGCGCGGCTGAGCGGGGGGAGCGTTTCGGTGGACTCGAAGGCGCGCTGGCCCTCGGCGAGGGTCTGGCAGTAGAGGCGCGTGTTGGAGCAGTTCTTGGTGCGCACGCCGCGGACATAGCTGGTCGCGCTGGGGCCGAGTCCGTAGAACGACCCGCCGCGCCAGTAATTGACATTGTGGCGGCAGGCGCGATCCGGGAGTTCGTTCGGGGGCTGGGGGCCGAGATGTTTTGCGAAGTTGGCCACTTCGTACTGGCGATAGCCGTGCGCGGCGGCCTGGGCGGCCAGTTCCTCGAACATGTCGCAGGCGAGATCATCGTCGACGTCGAGGCGACTGGCCTTGAGCTGTTGGAACAGGGGGGTGTCTTCCTCGTAGATGACTTCGTAGGAGGAGAGGTGTTCGCTGCCGAGGGCGATCGCCTCGCGGAGTGTGGCGCGCCACACCGGCATTGTCTGGCCCGGGATGGCGAACATGAGATCGAGGTTGAGATTGTCGAAGCCCGCGCGCCGGAGGGTGTCGAAGGAACGGAACACCATGTCGCGGGTATGGATGCGGCCGAGGCGTTCGAGGAGGGGTTGGTCGAGCGATTGGACGCCCATCGAGATGCGGTTGACGCCGTGGGATGCGAGGAGTTTGGCCTTGTCGAGCGACACGGTGGCGGGATTGGCCTCGACCGTCCACTCGTCGGCGCCGAGCAGATCGAGCCGGCTCATGGCGTCGAGGATTCGTTCCCACTGGCGGAGGTTGAGGAGCGAGGGTGTGCCTCCGCCGAAGTAGACGGTGCGCGGGCGCAGGTCCGGGGCGACCAGTTCCAGCTCGCGGACCAGGGCAGTGACGTACCGGTCGATCAGGTCGGCGTTGGCGGTTTCCGAGAAGAAGGCGCAATACTCGCACTTGTGGGCGCAGAACGGAACGTGGACATAGAGATGGCGAATCTCAGATCGAGCGCGCGTCGAATCTCTTGCCGTCATTGGATTGCCGGAGGGGCGTCTCTGAGGGCTGAAGCCCGCGCCCCATATCGGTTCAGGTCTACTGGGCAGTTCGACAGGGAACGGGCGGCTGTGTCGCGCGGCTCAGCTTGCGATGCGGAGGTGGCTGAGGCGAAAGAGGGCGCCGCGCGGTTCATTGGGGAGGCAGGCGACGTCCCAACCGTGAGCCAGAACAATCTGGTGGACCACGGCGAGGCCCAGACCGGTCCCGCGCTCGGTGGTGGTGAAGTAAGGTCTAAAGATTTCCTCCCGGTGCTCGGGCGGCACGCCGGGGCCGTCGTCGCGGATGTCCAGGCGCGCTTCGGTGGCGCTGGTCTTGTCGGCGCTGACGCGAATTTCGCCGCCTGTGGCGACTGCCTGGGTGGCATTGAGGAGGAGGTTGAACAAGGCCTGGCGCAGGAGTTGTTCGTCCGCCTCGACCGAAGGCATGCCGGGGGCGACTTCGAGCCGCACCTTCTTCTCTTCGAGATCGAAGCCCAGGGCGCGCACGACCTCGCTGACGACCGAGTTGAGGTTGACGGCGGTGCGGCGCACCTCGCGCGGGCTCGAGTAATTGATGAACTCGTTGAGTTGGGCGGTGACGCGGTCGGTTTGGGCGATGATGCCATCGGATTGCCGCCGGGTTTCCGGGGAGGCCTGTTTGGAGAGCATCTGGGCGAGGCCGCGGATGACGTTGAGCGGGTTCTTGGTTTCGTGGGCGAGGCCCGCGGCGGCCAGGTTCATCTCTTTGAGGCGGGCGTTGAGTTCGGAGGCGCGGATCAGGCGCACTTCGAGTTCGGAGGTCTTGGTCAGGCTCTGCCACGCCAGACCCAGGCCTGCGACCGAGATGGCCGCCATCGCGCTGATGATGGCGCGCAGCCAGAAGTCCTGCCGGACGGACGCCTGCAGCGATTGAGTCGAGAGGACCAGCAGGAAGCTATGCACGCCCTTCTGCTGGAGAGCGGTCTTGTACTGCTGCTCGCTCATCCAGAACGGGCGCCCGAACGGGCGGCCGTCGGGCCCGGCGCGTCCGCGCCACCCCCTCGAGCGTCCGGGATTGTCGCGGTCATTTTGCCTGTCCAGCGAGGGAGGCTGGTTGGTGAAAGGGGGGGGGGCGTTGGGTGGAGCGTTCGGAGGAGGGCTCGGGAACATTCCGGGTGGGCTGTTGGTGCCGAAGGGTCTGGGCATGTCTTCGCGCTGGAGGACGAGCGTGGGCTGGGACTCGCTGATCTCGGCGGTCACGTTGGTGCCCAGGTCGACGAGGTTCATGAGGGTGACGGTGCGGTCGGCCCAGTATTCGCGGCTGGGATCGAGATCGCGCGTGGTGAACTCGATGGGGGAACCGGCGGAAGCGACGACGTCGCCCAGGTCATTGAGGACGGCCACGGCGTTGAGTTCGCCGGGTCGGATCAGGGAGCCGAGAGCGGACTCGAGGCGTTCCCTCGAAATGATGCCGAAGCGGCGTTGCGAACGCATGACCAGGCCGACGGTGTTCGAGATGTCTTTGGCGCGGTCGATGAGCGTCTGGCGGGCGGCGCGCTGGACCCGTTTGTGTTCGATCGCCTGCCAGGCGACGATGACCAGCCAGACCGCCGCCAGCACGCCGATGACCAGTCCTGTGCGTCGTTCGAGGTTCACGTGGAGTCCTGTCGATGTGTTTGGCGCTACTTCTTCTTCGTCTTGGTCTTGGATTTGGGAGGGGGGCTCTGGTCCTTGGTTGGAACGCTGTCGATGAAGCGGTTGAGTTCCTCCTCGGTAAACGCTTTGGGAACGATCTGCGCGTCCGAGCGGGCATCCTGCGTCAGTTTGGCCGTCTCGATTGGCGTCCTCACGATGTGCGGCGTGAGGAAGATCAGCAACTCCGTTTTCTCGTCGTTGGTGACCGTCCGCCGAAACGCGAGCCCGAGGAGCGGGATGTCGCCCAGGAGGGGGATTTTGCTTTGGCTTTGGCTCTTGGTCGTCTGCATCAGGCCTCCAATCACGATGGTCTGGCCGTCGGGCGTCACCACCACGGTGTCGGCGGACCGCTGGTTGATGATGGGTGAGCCGACGCTGTTGGTGCCGGTGGTGATGGCGACCGTCTCCTCGGAGAGGTTCGAGATTTCCGGGGAGACGATCATCTCGACCAGGCCGTCGGATGTGACGAAGGGGGTGACGCGCAGGATGATGCCGATGTCGGTGTACTCGATGGCGTTGCGCTGGTTGCCGAAGCTGTCGTAGTTGACTCCTGTGATCAGGGGAACGGACTGGCCGACGGTGATGGTGGCTTCCTGGTTGTTGCGGGCCAGGATGGTCGGGCGGGAGAGGACCTCGAGCTTGCCCGCCTCGGCGATGGCGCGGAGGGTGGCCTCGTAGTTGCTGCCGACGACATTGAAGATGCCGGAGCCGGACGTGAGTCCGGGGAGGCCCGTAAACTGCTGGAGGATATTGGCCGTCGTGTCGGTGTGGATTGTCTTGGTCCAGTTGCCTTGCACGCCGAGATCGGCGCCTTTGCGGTGGGTCACTTCGAGGAACACGACGTTGATGAGGACCTGGGGCGCGGGGCGATTCAGGTTGGTCACCACCTGGCTGATGCTGCCGGCGGTCTCCTCGTCCGTGATGACGATGAGTTTGCGCGTTTCCTGATCGTAGGAGACGGTCGCGCCGCCCATTTCGGTGCTGGTGGGATAGGTCGTGGTGCTGCGCGACCGGCCGGCGGTGCCGCCGCCGAAACCGAATCCCTGGCCCCAGGCGCTTCCCGCGGCCAGGAGCCCGAGGGTCAAGCCGAGGACCGCGACACGTTTCATCGAGTTTCGCATAATCTGCCTTTTCATGGATGACCTCGTCGAGGGGGACGTCTCGCTCAGCGCGAGCCAGTGCCTCCGAAGGTGCCGGTCCGAGCGCCCGTATTCTGATTGCGGGTCTGGTTCTGGCGGGTGTTCAACTGATTGACGTTTTGGCGCTGGGTCGTGCTGGTGCGGCGCATGCTCGAACTGCTGTAGTTCTGCTCGGGGAACAGGCTCTGGATCACCTCCTGCACCGCCTGAGGATCGGTATTCTCGACGTCATAAACGAAGACCTTCTGCTTCTTCGCCGGGTCGGCGTCGAGTTGACTGATCATCGGAACGATCTGTTGCATCATGGACCGTGACGCGCTGACCACAACCGACTTGGTGCGGGGGTCAGCGACGGCGACGACCTGGGTTTGCTTGAGCAGCCGTTCGTTGCTGGTGGAGGAGGTGGTGGCACCCATCATGCCGAAGCCGCCGGGGCCGCCCATGCGGCCTCCGGCGAAGCGCATTTGCGAGCGGTTGTTCTGTGTGTTCGAGGTGTTGGGGAACAGGTTGGAAAGCAGGTCGGCCATCTCCTGCGGGTCGGCGTACTTGAGCCGAAACACGCGCAATTCGGTCACGTCCTCGATCTCGACGTCGACGGCCTTGACCAGGTCCTGGATCGACGGCATCACGTCTTCCGGGGCGCTTACCACCACGGCGTTGCTGCGCTCGTCGGCGACGGCGATCACCCGGCTCGACCCGGCGCGTCCGGCCGAGTTGGCGTCGTTTCCGCCGCCTTCTCCGCCGCGTCCGCCCGGGCCTCCGCCCATGAAGCGATTGAAGAACTGGGCGCGCGGGTCGTTCGAGCGCGAGGACGTATCCTGCGACGCGAACACCTCCTTGATGGCGGCGGCCAGCGACTTGGCGTCGGCATACTGAAGGGCGAAGACGCGG
>DAOOQY010000147.1:0-8335 GCA_035389025.1 Verrucomicrobiota bacterium | reverse complement strand
GATCTGCTCGCTCAGACCCCGATGCGGAGTTGGATTCGATTCTGACCGCGCGGGTGAAATCCGCCACCGGCCCGGGACCACGCGGGCTGTGGCAACACTGCGCCCCGGGGTCGAGTCCCAACGCCAATCTCATCAGCCAAACAGGAATCGCGAGGCGCGCTTGAAGGCCGCAAGCGAAATCCGCGGGGGCGGGTAACGCAAGGCGGGATCGATCGCCAGCGACCGACGCAGGACCGAGCGGGAGTGAGAGAAACAGTCGAAGCTGGCCCGTCCGTGGTAGGCGCCCAATCCGCTCTCGCCCAGTCCTCCAAAGGGCAGGCCGCTCCCAACGATGTGGGTGAGCGTGTCATTGATGCAGACACCGCCCGACCGCGTCCCCTTGAGCACGCGCTCCTGCGTCGAGCGATCGGGAGTGAAGACGTAAAGAGCCAGAGGGGTCGGGCGCTCGCGCAGCATTTCGAGGGCGTTTTCGAGCCGATCAAATTCGAGAACGGGCAGAATCGGCCCAAAAACCTCATCCTGCATCACCGGCGCGTCCGGCGTCACGTCGGTCAGGATGGTCGGCGCAAAATAGAGATCCTGGGCATCCCATCGCCCCCCTTCGATCGGTTTTCCGCTTTGCAGGTAGCCCGCCAGCCGGTCGATGTGCCTCCGATTCACGATGCGGGCGTAATCGGGGCTCTTCCGCGGATCCAGGCCGTAGAACGCGCGCACCGCCCGTTGCAAGGCCTCCAGCAGACCATCGCGGACACGACGGTCCACAAGCACGAAGTCGGGCGCCACGCACGTCTGCCCGGCGTTGAGGAACTTGCCCCATGCGATCCGGCGGGCTGTCGTATCGAGCGGCGCATCCGCACACACGATGCAGGGCGACTTGCCGCCCAGTTCGAGGGTCACCGGTGTGAGGTGCCGCGCCGCCGCGGCCATCACCGAACGGCCCACGGCCGTGCTGCCGGTGAAGAAGATGGCATCGAAACGCTCGCACAGCAGGGCCTCCGCGGTCTCGCGTTCTCCCTGAACGACCGTCACGTAGTCCTCGGGATAGATCGCCTCGATCAATCGAGCCAAAGCGGCGGCGGTCCGCGGGGCGAATTCGGACGGTTTGAGCACAACGCAGTTGCCCGCCGCCAGGGCCCCGATCAAGGGAGCAAGCAGCAGTTGTACCGGATAGTTCCATGGCCCGAGAATGAGGGCGACCCCGTAGGGCTCGGGCTCCACGAAGCCGCGGCCAGGCCAGGCCAGCCAGGGCACGGGACGCCGGCGCCGCGCCATCCAGGAAGGCAAATGCCGGAGAGCGTGCCGGAGTTCCGCATGCACCAGCCCAATCTCGCTGCCGAACGCCTCGTGCGGCGGCTTGCGCAAGTCCGCGTACAGCGCTTCGAGCAGCGCCTGTTCGTGGCTCCCGACCGCGTTCTCGAGTTCGCGCAACCGCGCCCGGCGAAACGCGAGCGGACGCGTCGCCCCGGTCTGGAAAAGGGCGCGCTGCCTTTGGATGGAGGCGGCAAGGTTCATAATCGACTTGGAGAAAGCTCCGCCCTCGCCTATCACTTCGTCAAGCACGCGTGCCCGGCGTCCCTGTTCGTGCGAAAGGACGTCGGTCCGCCGTGGCTGACCAGCGCCAAATGCGCCGAGCCTTGCATGAACGCCGCATGAAAACCAAAAACCACCCGCCCAGACGCCCAGAGGCGGCGCCCCCCGCATCCCCGCCCCAGGCGCTCAAACTCGAAAGCCTCTGTGTCGGACGGCGCCGACACCCGCGTCTGGACATCTGTCTGACCTTGGGCAGCGTCACCGAGGTCAGCACACGCGCGGTCGTCCTGGGGCTCTTCCGCGAGGTTGCCCCGGAAGGGGCGGCCTCGGCCCTGGACCAGCGGTTGGGCGGCGCGGTGAGCGAGTTCATGGCGCGGCGCATGTTCGGAGGCAACATCGGCGAAATCTTCGTCATGCCAACCGGACGCCATCCGGTGCGGGCGGACCTGGTGATGTTCGCCGGCCTGGGCACATTCGACCGGTTCGACGAGGAGGTGTTGGAACTGGTCACCGAGAACGTGATCCGAACGCTGATCCGCACCGACGTCGAGGACCTCGCCACGGTGTTGCTGGGCGGGCGCTCGGGCCCCAGTGTGGCCGCGCTGCTCGAACACATGCTCAAAGGATTCCTGCGGGGATTGTTGGACGCGGACGACGACCGCCGGTTCAGGCGGGTGACCCTGTGCGAACTCGATCCGCAGCGTTTTGAGGAAATCAAGCGCGAACTGTTCCGTCTGGCGGGCACGCCGCTGTTCGGTGATGTCGAAGTCACGTTCGACGAACGCATCCTCCCGCGCCCGCCCGAAAGCCTGGCCGCGTCGGTTCTGCGCGGACTGAGCGCGCCGCCCGGCGCCGCCTCCTCGTATCTGATCGTCCGGCAGGAAGGGCAGCGCGCCGGACGGCTCAAGTTCCGCTCGTCGCTCCTGACCGCGGGCGCCAAAGCCACCGTCATCACCGCGGAACGCTGGACGGCGCAAAAGGAACTGGATGCCCTGTTGGCTCGGCTCGATGCGCGCGACTTCACCCCCGCGGATTTGCCGGCGTTCGGCCAGCAACTCGGCACACTGCTGCTTGCCGATGAAGTCCTCGCCGTGCTGCCCAGCGTCCGGGGTCAGCACCTGGCCGTCGTCCACGACGCCCCGGCCTCCCGATTCCCCTGGGAAACCCTGCGCTCCGGCGACTGGCAGCCCGCGCTCGACGGAGGCCTCAGCCGCCGTTACCTGGCCGAGAACATGTCGGTCGCCCGCTGGCTCGAGGAACGGCGCACACACCCGGTGCTCGAAGTCCTGCTCGTGGTCAATCCCACACGGGACCTGATCGGCGCCGAAGCTGAAGGGGCGCGCATTGCCGCGCTGTTTGGCGCGCATCCGTCCGTGCGCCTGACCCTGCGCGAGGGTGCCGAGGCCCGCCGCTCCACGCTGCTCGAAGATTTCAGGTCCGGACGCTACGACCTTCTCCATTACGCCGGGCATGCGGCCTTCGATCCGGTGCAGCCCACGCGCAGCGGGATTCTCTGCGCGGGTGGCGACGTGCTCAGCGGCGCCGATTTGAGCGGGTTGGGCAACCTGCCCAATCTGGTCGTCTTCAACGCATGCGAATCGGGCCGGGTGCGCGGACGCGCGCGGCGCGCCACCGACCCGGACGGGATCAGCCAACGGGTGCAACGCACGGTCGGACTCGCGGAGGCCTTCCTGCGGGGCGGCGTGGCGAATTACGTGGGCACCTACTGGCCCGTCGGCGACGATCCCGCCAAGACGTTTGCGGCGTCGTTCTACAGCGCAATCGCCAACGGCCAACCGGTCGGCAACGCCCTCATCGCCGCGCGCATGGCGGTCTACACCCTGCGCCAACAAACGATCGATTGGGCCGATTACATCCACTACGGGAATCCGCACTTCGTGCTCAAGCTGCGTTGATCTGCCATGCGGACCGCGGATTTTCGCTACGCCCTGCCACCCGAGTTGATCGCGCAGACCCCGGCGATCCGCCGCGAGGACTCACGCCTCCTGGTGCTCGACCGGCGGGCCGGGCGCATCGAGCATCGCCAGTTCGTCGATCTGCCCGATTACTTGCGCCCGGGGGACGCCCTGGTCCTCAACAACTCGCGCGTCATCCCCGCCCGTCTGAGGGCGGAAAAGGCGGGCGGCGGCGCCCGCCTCGAAGTGCTGCTCGCCGAAGAAAACGCGCCCAACGATTGGTGGGTCCTCTTGCGCCCAGGAAAACGGGTCCGCCCGGGCACTGTCCTCCTCTTTCCGCCACGCGCGCCCGACCGCGCCGATCCATCCCGGCTCGCGTCTCTCTCCGCTCCGAGTGTTCTGCGAGCGATCGTCGAGGCCAAGAATGCCGAAGGCCATTATCGGTTGCGGTTCGAGGGGCCCGCGAACATCAAGGACATGCTCGACGCCCTTGGAGAGGTCCCGCTCCCGCCCTACATCACACGCGCTGGCCCCCCGACCCTCGAAGACCGCGAACGCTACCAAACGGTCTTCGCACACCACCCCGGCTCGACCGCCGCCCCGACGGCCGGACTTCACTTCACCACCCGGATGCTCGATGGATTGCGCGGACGCGGCATAAGCGTCTGCCATGTCACGCTGCACGTCGGCCTTGGCACGTTCGCGCCAGTCAAAACCGAACGTCTCGAGGACCATGTCATGCATGCCGAGGTCTTTGACCTTCCTCCAGCCGCGGCAGAGACGATTCAGGAAACACGGCGCGCCGGCCATCGTGTCATCGCCGTCGGCACGACGTCAGTGCGCGTCCTCGAAAGCGCGGCGTCGCCGGCCCGTTGCGACGCGCCCGAATCGCGCGAGGTGCTGACTCTGTCCCCAGGTCCCGGCCGCACGCGCATCTTCATCCGCCCGCCGCACGCGTTTCGCGCGGTGGACGCGCTCCTGACGAACTTTCATCTGCCGGAGTCGACGTTGCTGATGCTTGTGAGCGCGTTTGCCGCGCCGGGCGAGACTCGGGGCCGTGAGATGGTCCTGGGGGCCTACCAGGAGGCCATCCGCGAGCGGTATCGCTTTTACAGCTACGGCGACGCCATGCTCTTGTTATGATTGTGCGCGTCTCGACACCAGCCGCGGACGGGGCGCCCTCCCCTGCTCTTCCCTATGTGCTGGTCAACATGGCGATGACCGCCGACGGCAAGATCGCCACCGCCAACCGCCGCATCGCCTCCTTCGCAAGCAAGCGGGATCTCGCCCACCTCTACGCCCTGCGCGCCACCGCCGACGCCGTCATGTGCGGCGCCCGAACGGCGTCCGTCGAAGACATTCACCTCGGACCCGGCCCCACGCGCTACCGCCGGCGCCGAATCGAGCGGGGACTGGCCGAATTCAACCTGCGCATCCTGGTCAGCGGACACGGGCGGATCGATCCGGCCAGTTCGATCTTCACCCGCCGATTCTCTCCCATCCTCATCCTGACGACCGAACTGGCAGGGCAGAAACGACTCCGCCAACTCGATGGAGCGGCGGATGAGGTCGTCGTCTGCGGACGAACCCAGGTCGACTTCCGCGCCGCTCTGGCCTGGCTGCGCTCGGCCCGCGGCGTCAAACGTTTGCTGTGCGAAGGAGGCGGCGAGTTGAACGCGGCCTTGTTCAGCCAGGCGCTCGTCGACGAACTGCACCTGACCATCTGTCCGTTCGTCTTCGGGGGCGCCGCGGCCCCCACCATCGCCGACGGCCCCGGTCCACGCCGGCTGGCGGACGCCGCTCGATTACGGCTCGTGTCTCATCGCCGCATTGGCGCCGAACTGTTTTGTGTGTTCCGGAAGAGCCTTGCCAGGGCGCATGAGTGCACTTTCCGATGACATCGGCTCCGCGTTCTTCAGAAGTTGGTCAGAAGTGCGCGCTGGGACGCCGGCTGTGCCGCGCGCGCCCGGCAGTGCACCTGTAGGTTGTCGGTGGGAATGGAGTTCGCGCCGCGTGGGGCCTGCCTGCAGCGGGAGTCTCCATCCGTGCAGGCCCGGTGCCCTCACCGGGCGGCAACGAAGGCATCATCGACCAAGGCGTCCTGGTGTTGTGCCGGTCAGCCCCGAACCCGCACGCCGTGCGCACGGAGGTGATCTTTGAGGTGTGGAATCTGGATCAGGCCGAAGTGGAAGACGGAAGCCGCGAGGAGGATGGTCGCGCCGGCCTCGACGGCCTGCACGAAATGGTCGAGGGCGCCTGCCCCGCCCGAAGCGACCACCCGGGCCTTCACCGCTTGGGCCATGGCCCGGATGACCGGCAGGTCGTACCCGGTGCGCGCGCCGTCGCCGGCTTTGCTGGTTGGCAGGATGACAGGCACGCCGTATCCATCGACTCGCCTGGCCCACTCGACGGCATCGGCGCCTGTCGCCGTGCGTCCGCCGTCGATGTAGACCTCGTAGCCCGAGGGCAGTTCCGCGTTGCGGTCCACGTCGATCGCCACCGTCACCTTCGCCCCAAACTCCTTCATCAACCGCGGAATCAAATCCGGCTTTCGAAATGCCGCCGAACTCACCGAGATCTTGTCCGCCCCAGCCTCGAGCACGGCCGCCGCGGACGCGACGTCCCCAATCCCGCCGCCAACCGTGAAGGGCACGGTCGCCGCCTCCGCCACGCGCCGCACCACTTCGACCAGCGTCCGCCGTCCCTCGACGGTCGCCGTGATATCGAGCATGGCCAACTCATCGGCCCCCGCCTGGCAATAGGCCTGCGCGCAGGCGACCGGGTCGCCCGCGTCGCGAATATCGACGAAATGCACACCCTTGACCACCCGCCCGTTTTGCATGTCCAGGCAGGGCATGATGAGGATGTCCTTCTCTGACGGTTGCATAAGGTTGAGGATTGGGATTGGGCTCAGCCGCGCCTCGCTACACATACTCGATCGTGGCAGGCGGTTTCGGGGTCAGATCGTACAGACACCGGTTCACGCCCGGAATCCGGGTGATTCGCTCCGCCAGGCGATGCAATGCGGGCCACTTGATCTCCGTCACCAACGCCGTCCGCGCGTCAGTCGATTCGATGCAGCGCACGACAATGATCTGGCCGAACTCGCGGCGGTTGTCGCGAATCCCCGTGGCGCGGTCGTTGAGCAGCACCGCCAAATACTGAAACGCGCCGGTCGACGCCAGTTCCTCCTCGACGATCGCCGTGGCCTGTCGGACGGTGGCAAGCCGTTCCTCGGTCACTTCCCCGACGATTCGGGTCGCCAGGGCGGGACCGGGGAAGGGGATTCTCCGGGCGATGGTCCCAGGCAAGCCCAGCGCCCCTGCCAGTTCCCGCACATCGTCCTTGCGCAGTGTTTCGAGCGGTTCGAGCACCTGGTACCCATACACCCGCTCCGGATCGATCCCGAGCTGGCTCAGAATGTTGTGCTGACGTTTGATCCCGGCCACCGTCTCCTCGATGTCGGTCAGAATCGTGCCGTGCAGGAGGAACTTGGCTCCCGATTGCCGCACCACCCTGCCAAACACGGTCTTGTAAAACGTCTCCGTGATCGCGCAGCGCTTCCGCTCCGGATCGGTCACGCCCGCCAACGCGCCCAGGAACTCCTTGTGCGCATCGACCCGTTCCACCGGGATGCCCAGCGCCGCAAAGGTCTCGATCACGCGCTCCGCCTCCCCCTCGCGCATCAATCCATTCTCGACGAAGATGGTCTTGAGCCGGCGCCCGAGCGCCCGATGGCCCAGGGCCGTCACCACCGAACTGTCGACCCCGCCGCTCAGGGCATTGATGGCGAGACCGTCTCCGACTCTTTGCCGCAGGTTGCGCACCTGCTCTTCGATAAACTTCGTGCAGTCCATAGGAATCTCCATTCAAAACCATCGTTGAACTCTTCAGCCTTCAGGAAATGGAATGAGACCGAGTCCAGCCCGCATCGGTTCGCGTTTCGGAGTATTCTGCTTCCCCGGAGTCACAACTCCATGAAACATGCGGGCCGGCCGCCGCGTGTTCAGCGCCGAGCATCCGGTTCCCGCGCCCCCCCGGCCTCCAGCGGCTTGCTGGTGATCAGGCCGATGCCGCGCCCCTGATTGCCGCAGGCGCAGTAGTACATGTAGAACGTATCGTTCTTCGGATTGTACACCAGCGAAATCTTGTGGGCGTACTGGCGGTCCAAACCGCCGGGATGGCCGCCCGCCACATACAGGGGCTCCGGATGCGCCGTCCAATGCGCCAGATCGCGCGAAAAGGCCGCCATGATGTGCGCCCCGCCCCGGCCCACGCCGAAGTAGAACATCGTCCAGTGATCGCCGTCCCGGAACACCTTGGGGTCCGATGCGAACTGCTCGTCGTGGCCGCCGGGGCGGACACGGATGACCGGGTTTGCCGGATAGCGCATCCAGTTCAACACATCGCAGGAAAATGCCAGGCCCGTCTGCTCGATCGAGCCGTTGGCTGCATTGTAGAAATTGAAGAAGCGCCCCTGGTGCTCGAGCAACCACGGCTGATAGATGCAGTCCTTCTCCCACACCCCACAGTCCGAATCCGCGACGGACAGGATCGGCGCGTCCTTCGCCCGGCGCCACGTCAGGCCGTCTTCGCTCGACGCCACCCCCTCGGAGCCGGGTCGCAACTCGTAACCGCCCTGCCGCGGATAGCAGCCGTACAGGGTCCAATACCTCCCGTCGCGCTTCTTGAGAACACGCGGCGCCTTCACATCGTACGATTCGTACAGAAAGGCCCCCACGACGCACCCGCCGAAGTCAAACGCGTTCGTGGGACCGAACCCCATCGCCAGCCGCGGCCTGGTCCAATGCACAAGGTTTGTGCTCTCAGCCACGAACGAGTTGTACCCCTGGCCATTGAAACCGATGAAACTCATGTGCCAGGTGTCC
>DAOOQY010000146.1:0-8385 GCA_035389025.1 Verrucomicrobiota bacterium | reverse complement strand
CCGATCGAGATGAACAACGTCCAGACGCCGAACCACGGGTAGTCCTTGTCGGTGATGGGGTAGATGATCTTGAACTTCTCGGGGGCGGCGTGCATCAACTCGCCCAAGCCGCCGACCTGGTGCAAGCCGAGCACGGTCACCACCAGGCCGCCGAGCATCATGACGACGAACTGGAGGAAATCGGTCCATGCCACGGAGATGAGGCCGCCATAGATGGTGTAGCTGCCGGCCAGGAGCGCCAGGCAGACGATGGTCGTGGTTTCGTCGATGCCGAACATGCCTCGCATGGCCTTGCCTCCGGCGAGCATGACAACGGCCATCTGGGCGATGATCCAGAGCACGAGCGAACAGACGGCGAAGAGGTAGCGGCAGGCGGGGTTGTAGCGGCGTTCGAGGAACTCGGGCATGGTGTAGAGCCCGCCCCGGATGTAGTAGGGGAGGAAGACCCAAATCAGGGCGGTGAACGTGAACCAGTTGCCCCATTCCCACTGGGCGACGACGAATCCGACCGCGTACGCCACACCGATCATGCCGATGAAATGCTCGGTGCTGATGTTCGACGCGATGATCGAGCCGCCGATGGTGTACCAGGGAAGGCCTTCCCCGGCCAGAAAGTAGCCGCGCGTGCCGCCTGTCTTGCGCCGCGCCACCCAGAGCCCAAGTCCGATGTTGAACAGCAAGTAGAGGCCGAACAGGACGAAATCGAGTCGATGGTTCATCATGAATCACTTTCCCAACTCGACCGGCAGGGGCACGTCGGCCCACCCGGCCCGGCCCAGCGCGATGTCGCGTTCGACGAATTGCCAGATGACCACGCGCTTGCCTTCGAGAATCTCCGGGTTGGTGCTGAGCTTGCGTCGCACGTCGGTCGACGCCCCGCCGTCGCTGACAATGGCGTCCACCGGCGCCTGCAAGGCGTGCGCCAGATGCGAAAGGAATCCGGCCGACCCGGGCAGCAGGCGCTTGGAGGAGCGCCGCCCGCCGTTTTCCGGATCGGGAGATTCCGTGCCGACAGGCGCCGTGCCCAGGGATCGCGGTTCGGGGAGTTGATAAATCCGGGAAAAACTGTCGCCAAGCACGAGCAGAGGCGATTGATGGATCGGGTGCCGATACGTGCCCGGTCGTTCGGAAGGGCCGGGCGCGAGCGGACCAAGGGCGGGATCGAGCACCTGTTCGCATTCGATTCGCTGCGGGGCGACCATGTCGCGCAGGCCCGGAATCCGCATCATCTCGAGGATGTCGCCCCAGCGATCGACGGCGGTCTTGCGCAGTGTGAACGCGGTCGTTGCCGGGGGCGCCCAACCCAAATCCCGCAATCGCGCCGCCACGGCTTCGGCGGCCAGCCGCGCGCCCTGGGGCGTCCAGTGCGTGTCGTGCGCCAGGTAAAGCTTCTCGGACGGCGTGTTCGATCGCGCCCTCTCGAACACGGAGAGCAAGTCGACCGTGGGCACGCCGCGTCTTTCGAGTTCGGCGATCAGTTGGCCTGTGGGAGACGCGAATCGGGCGGCTCGGGCGTCGGCTCGGGCCGTGAGTTGTTCGGGGTGGACGCTCGGTTTGCCCGGCACGGGGACGACCAGCAGGCGGATGCCGCGCTGTTCGATTTGATCGTGGAACCGCCGGATGGCGCCCGCAACGCTCTCCCACTGCGCGACGGGCGCCGCGGGCTGCACCCAGCGCGACGCGGCGTCTCCGGTGTCCGGACGGCTGCCTTCGATCAGGAACCGGACATCGGGACGATAGAAGAGCCAGCCGTCGCGGCCCCGGACCGCCTTGGCGCCGGCATCGCCAAACGCCTGGAACATGAGCCTGTGCATGAGAGGCCGGAACGTCTGTTGCACCCAGGACTTCTCTTTCAATGCGGCCTCGTAACGCCGGAGGTTTGCGGACGTGGGAGCGTCGCGGAACACGCTGGTGAACTGGACCCGCTGGCCTCGAACCAGTTCGAGCGCCGTTTGGCTGAGGGGCACCGCCACGATCAACCCCAAAAACACGATCGTCAGAGCCAGTTGCGCGCGCCGGTGGAGCGGACGGGTGTTTGGGGGGGGCGCGCGCATCGTTGGAATCCTGGTTTGGTCTGAGATTTGAGATTTCGAATTTGAGATTTCAGATGGTCTGAAACGCGCCTTGCTAAAACTGGAAGTAGAGGAACGGGTTGAAGTCCTGGGAGAACATGAACAGCGCCGCGAGGGCAAAGAGCCCGAGCAGCAGTGATGCGCGGGTCAAGGTCAACGGCTCGAGCGACCAGTCGTGAGCCTGCACCGGTTGAACGACAAGCAGGCCGCAGATGGCCATGATCAGGAGCGGAAACGGGCGGTACAGTTCCGCGGCGAGCAGGATGGCGGCGCCGGGGGCCGGCCCCAGGCCGAACAGGGCGGCAAAGTAATCCCGCGCGGCGCCCAGGTTGTCCGCGCGAAAGAGCACCCACGACAAGAGCATGAGGAGGAACGTGAGGCCGATCCGCGCCGGGCGCGGCCAGGCGTGGTAGGCGCTGCGTTTGCCGCGCCACCGTTCGAATGCGAGCCACAGGCCGTGAAAGGCGCCCCAGGCGATAAAATTCCATTTGGCGCCATGCCAGAGCCCACCCAGGAGCATGACGACGGCGAGGTTGACATAGGTGCGCGCCGGCCCCTTGCGGTTGCCGCCCAGGGGATAATAGAGATAGTCGCGCAGGACACTCGAGAGCGAGATGTGCCACCGCCGCCAGACCTCGGTGATGCTCTCCGAGAGGTACGGCGCGTCGAAGTTCTTGAGGAAATCGAACCCGAGCATGCGTCCGAGCCCGACGGCCATGTCCGAGTAGCCGCAGAAATCGAAGTAGATTTGGAAGGCATAGGCGAGCACGCCCATCCAGGCATCGAGGACCGGCGGATTCGGGGCGCTGAAGACGGCGTCGGCGACCTGGCCGCACGGGTTGGCCAGGACAATTTTCTTTGCGAAGCCGAGGCAGAAGATGGCGACGCCGCTTGCGAAGCGCTCGACGGTGTGTTGGCGGAGGGCCAACTGGGCGGCGAGTGTCTTGTAGCGGATGATGGGTCCGGCGACCAGATCGGGAAACAGAGCTACAAAGGCGGAGAAGTGCGTAAACGATCGGGCGGGGGTCGCGTGGCCGCGGTAGAGGTCGATGATGTAGGTCAGGGAGTGGAACGTGTAGAACGAGATGCCGATGGGCAGGGTGACGCGCAGGATGCGCACCGGTTCGGCGCCGAAGGTTTCGCGCAGGGCGTTGAAAGTCTCGGCGGCGAACATGAAGTACTTGAAGAACCCGAGCAGGCACAAGTTGGTGACCACGCAGGCCGTCACGGCCGCGCGTTGTTGGCCGCGCGTTGCCCCGGGGCGCGTAATGACGTGTCCCCAGATGAAGTCCGCGACGGTGGTGAACGCCATGAGCGTGACGAACCACGGCTCCCACCATCCGTAAAACACGTAGCTGGCCAGGGTGATCCAGCAGTTTCGCCAGCGCGAGGGCAGATTGAAGTAGATGAGGAGGAACAGCGGCAGGAAGTAGAACAGGAAAATGGGGGTGGTGAAGACCATGCCCGCGCCTCAGAAACCCGTCGGGTTGGTCCAGACCGCGAAGAAGCGGTTGGTCGACGGGGGAAAGCAGTAATCGAGCGCGCCGCTCGGGGCGAGGTCTTCGAGCGCGTAATCGAGCGCCATGCGATGCGATTCGCCGGCGACGAACCGATCGAGCCTGCCGCCCAAGGGCGAATCGCCCCAGTCGCTGTCCTGGATCGCCGAGCGCGGCAGCCACGGTTTGTAGTGGCCGACATAGATGGGATCGCCCGGGGCGAGACGCCGCCCGCCCTCCGGGTCGGGCCGATGGATCTCGATCACCTGATAGGGCAGGACGTAGGTGTAGCGGTACGCGCCCAGGTCGGGAAACGAGTCCGGCCGTTCGAGCAGCCGCGCCGTGACTTCGATCCGGCCCAGCTTCCCGATCCGGTCGTCGGCGCCGGTCTGCCCCCGCTGCGCCAGCCACCAAAGGCTGAGGGCGACCAGCGCGATCGTCGCGATCCCGCGCAGCGGGCCTGGGTCCCGGGCCTCCATGTCAGGGCCTGATCTCAGGATCGCCCCAGTGCGGCTCGAAGCCGGCGAACGGGAGGCGGAAGACCGGGCCCGAGCGCGCGCCCGGGCAGAGGGCCTGCAGTTCCTTGTAGTCGTCGGGAACGATGATGGGCGCGTCCGCGCGCCGGATGATGGCCATCAGGGCATCGGTTCCCCCGTCGGTTTGCGGGACGGAAAAGATCAGGTAGCGGCTGTCGGGCGAGGTGCAGCCGAAATAGACGTGCCGGCCGCGTTCGCCGTAGAGGAGGTTCCGCTCGGCGCCGTCGGCCGTGCCTTCCATCAGCATGGTCCAGCCGTAACCGGTGGCGAGGCCGGGCAGACGGTGGGAGTAGATGAGGCGCATCGGATCGGCCTGAAACCAGTCGGCTGTGCAATTGAGTCCGCGCGAGACCTGGGTCGCCTTGCCGGTTTCGAGTTCGATCGAGACGATGTTCCAGTCCTGGCCGCTGAAATTGGCGGTGCCGCACAGCCGCTTGCCGTCGGGCGACCAGTACATTTGCTGGAAGATGCCCTGGCGCGGGAGTTCATTGAGCGTCTGGCGGGTGAGGATGTCGACGATCCGGATTCGGCCCTGACGCCGGTAGAGGCAGGCCAACCGGGTGCCATCCGGGCTCCAGCTTGCCCAGGGCCACTCGCCTTCGGCTCCCCAGACCTGGGGATTGGAGCCGTCCGCTTCGGCCAGCACCAGGCTGCCCTGAGCGCCCCAGACGTCGTGGTTGATTCCCTCTCCGGGCGCGACGTCCGGCCCCTTCTTCTGCCTGCGGTAGAGCATGCGTCGTCCGTCCGGAGAAAAGCGCCCGCCGAACTCGCTCGACTCGGGTGTGCTGGTCAGATTGCGTCGGGCCGTTCCATCGGGACGCGCGAGGAAGATGTCGTAGTCGCCCTGTGCGGTGCGGGCGGCGAACAACAGGTAACCAAGCCGACCGACCTCGTCGGCCAGCTTCCGGCTGTCCGGATCGGGCGACTGGGCCGATCCGAGCGGCAGGGTCAGGAGTGCGCCGGCCAGGAGAAGCCACCCGGTTCGGAGACGGGACTTCGGCGCGCGTGCGGGGGGGCGGCTGGGCGGGTGATCCTGCCCGGGGCGATTCGAAGATGCAAATTCCATAACGATATTCTCCGGCTTGTCGCACACTCAGCCGCGCGGCGCAACAGGGAACAGACGGTGGAACAGGCGGGGCGCGATGGATGGGTGTCAGACGTCGTAGTAACAGATGGCCCGCTGCGTCATCGAATCCACGTTGAGCAGAAGCCTGGGCTGATCGGGTGCGTCGGCGGCATCGATCACCCGCAATCCATCCGCCAGGGCCGCGGCGGCAGGGAGCAACCGAGCGAGTTGGTTGGGCTGGGCGAGGATCAGCGGTTCGTTGAGCCTGTGTCCCTCGCGGTCGGGTGTCGCGGCGAGGTAGAGCATGTCCATTTCGACAAGGTCGTTGAAGAAATGCGTGCCAAGCGAGACGTCGGGAATGAGGCCGGCATGCATGAGGGCCAGCTCGCAGATGACGGCGATCTTGCTGATTTCGGCGAACTCGACCGGGACGCCGAGGGAGGGGGTGGATGTGCCCCAGCGCCCGGGGCCGATGAGCATGGTCGTCTTCGAGTCCCGCGAGGGTTCGAGGTGGGTCAGGCGTCCGATGGTGCGCGCGACCGAATAGCGCTGGCTCATGCCCAGGCGGCTGTAGACGGACGGCACCACGTAGATCAGGCGATCGATCGTTGTCGCCAGACTGTGTCCGACGATCGGGCCGCGCGATTGCAGGACGATCCGGTCCGACGGGATCGTCTCGGGCAGTTTGGCGCGGCTGCCTTCGCCCCCGATCTTGACCTGGAAGGGGCGGCACTGGACGAGGTTGATCCGGAACCGTCCGTCGGGGGCGAAATTGGCGGTGAATTCGATGTCGACGGGATAGTCGTACGCGCGCTGCAAGGTCTGGCACAAGGCGCGCATGGTCGGGACGAAATCGGTCTCGCGCAGGAGTTGATCGAAGGAGAGCGCGCCGGCGAACCCGTGGCGCGCGCGTCCCGGCGACGCTCCCGACACCGGTGCCTCATCACGTGTGGCAAAGAGGTCGATGAGTTCGGGCGGGAAACAGCCCGCCACGGCATCGAAATCGCGGCTCAGGAGTCGATTGGCTGCCAGGTCGAGGACGTCGACGCGGCGCTGGGCGAATGCGCGCCATTCGTCCGGGCGGGCGTCGGGGTGTTTGAGCGGGGCGTTCAAGGCGACCAGGCGCGTGTAGTCATCGTCGGCGCGGTCCACGGCCCGTGTGCCCAGCCCGAACACGAGGCGGAGCATGCCGGCCTGGGGATCGATGTCCTGATGCCAGACGAAAGGGTTGAAGGAAAAGCCGACCCCGGCGACGTGGGGAAAGAAGAACTCGCCGTACATCTCGCCGGAGACCCGTTGGATGAGCAGGGCCATCTGCTCGTCGCGGTCGAGGAGGCCGTGGTGGTGGCGGTAGTGGAGGCCGTCCTCGCTCATCGCGCTGGCGTAGACAGTGCGGACCGCGTTCATGAAGGCCTCGAGGCGGTCCTGGGGCGCGCCCTGATTGACGCAGAAGACGCTCTGGTACTTGCCTGAGAAGGCATTGCCGTAATTGTCCTCGAGGAGGCTGCTCGAGCGGACGATCAGGGGCGACTGGCCGAAGTACTCGAGCATCTCGCGGAACTGGTCTTGAATGTATGCGGGAAAGGCGCCTTCGAGGATTCGTTGGCGGGCCTCGGCGGCGCGCTGCAAGAAGACGCTGAAATCCTTCTGTCTGCGCCGCAACCACCAGCATCCGTTCTGAACAAGGTAGGTGTAAAAGACATCGGACCCCACATAGAACGAGTCGTGGCTCTCCAGCCGCTCCGCCCAGCGGGGGTCGGCCCGTTTGAGGATGGCACGGGCGAGCAACATGCCGAGCGACTTGCCGCCGATCTGGCCGGTGCCGATCATGCGCTGCATGATCTCGACCAGCATTTCGAGGTCGAAGTACTGGCGGACCAGCGATTGGAATCTGGCCTCCCCCGTCACTACCATCTTCAAGAGCCGCTCGAACAGCTCGGCAGCCCGCTCGGCCACCGGTTCACCCGCCCGCAACGCGCTGACGGTGTGCTGCGCCTGCTGAAAGGTCCGCACCCAGATGCCCGGTCGGTGGATACTGAACTCGAGCCACGGTTTGGGCACCGTCGCCAGAATGTCCGTGATCGTCGCGCTGCTTGTGACCGGCTCGAATTCCTCGCCCGCCAGCCGATGGAAGAGATAGAGGGTGGGCGTCTGCCGCTGCCACACCTTGAGCGGATGGATGAACAGGCCATTCTGTCTGCGAAACACCTCGATGACGACCTGAGCAGTCTTGTTGATGCTGTTGGTGGCATGGAACGAATGCTGGTTCTTGAGCAGGGCAAAGTAGGCGATCGTATCGAGTTCATACAGATACGGGCAGACAATCATGAAGAAGTTGCCCAGCATCCGGTCGCTCAGCCAGTACGCCGCCAAATCGGACAGACAGTCGAAGATGTAAAACGCCCCCGGCCCCGCCCGCTCGATCACGTCGAGGATGCCCGTCAGGAACCGCTCGAAGCCTTCCTGCGGGTCGAACGCGTGCACCTCGGCGGGCGCGTCCGCCGCCAGCAGCGGCGGGTGCGGGGCGAAGCGGAAGTAGACCAGGCGCCGCCCAAGGCGGGCCGCTTCGAGGCAGAGCGGTTCGAGCATGGGCTGGTAGTCGCGCAGACTGTCGACCTGCCAGACCACGTTGTCGCCCGAACGCAGGCCTTGGAGGACCCGATCCAGGCCCGGCTGCCCGGTGCTCATGGGAGTTGTCATGGTGTGCGTGAGTTCTTCGCGCCGATCACGCGCCGGAATGGCCTCCGCCCGCTTGCCAGCCCGACGCGGCGCCCAGCGGGCCGATCGTGCGCATCCAGAGGTCCTCGACCAACCCTTGGAACTGGCGGCGTGGGCCGGCTTCCGGGTCGCAGGGGATGCGCGCGACCGCGGTGTTGGGGAGGCCGCCGGTCTCGAACCAGGAAGGCAGGCCGGCCGCCATCAGGTCGACCCCTCGAGGGCTGCGCACTCGCACTCCCAGGAGCGGCGAGTCGCCCGCGGACCGGACCAACTGGCCCACAATCACCGGTTTTTCGGCCAGGTTGCCGCGCTGGGTGAGGACCTCCGAAATCCAGTGGTAGAGTTTGAGTTCGGCTGGCCTGTCGCTGGTCTGCGGGAGAGGGGACACCACTTCTTCGTCCGTGAAGAAGTGGGCGGTGTAGGGGCGTCGCCGGTTCTCGATCACGATCTTCTCGACCAGGACCTGGATGCGCTCGTCCAGCGTCTTGTACTCAGCC
>DAOOQY010000145.1:0-8409 GCA_035389025.1 Verrucomicrobiota bacterium | reverse complement strand
CCGCCTGCCCGCGGGTGGTGGCGATCGACTGCGTGTTCAGCCGCGAGGTACTCGGTGACTGCGGGCGGTTGTTCGACCCGGATAATATTGCGCCGACTCTCCTTGAGGCGCTGGCGATGCCCGATGAGAGCGCGCGCATGCGCCGGCGGGTCGCCGAGCGCTATGACTGGGAGGCGGTGGCGACCGCCTATATGAACCTGGCCGAGGGACGGGCGGCGGCCTACCGCCCGACCGCCCCGTCGGAAGAGAACCCTGCGCAGCGGCCTGAGGGAGTTCCGGCCGTTGCCCGACAAGGCGAAGTGACGGTTTAGATTGATGGCGCAAGATGCTCCGGAACAACGGATAACAAATGATGGCAAATGTCCGCCTCAGGACCGGCGGCCGGCGGCGATGAATATGAAGGAGTCCGAAATGACCAGGCGATTGACCGTAACCAGAGACTGCGAAAGCACGACGAGCCAGGCGGGGGAGGCGATCAGCCCGTTTGAAATGGCCGCCTTGCTCGTGCGGAAGAAACGGCTGATCGGTTTGATCACGTGCGGGGCGATGCTCCTGGCCGGGGCGACCAGCCTGCTGATCCCGAACAAGTACGTCTCGACCGCGTCCATCCTGCCCTCCGGCGGGATCGACAAGATGGCCGACCTGAAAAGCCTCGCCGGGCTGTCGGGGATGATCACTCCGGCCGACGACGGCTCGGAGCTGTACCCGGTGATCCTGGCATCGCACACGATTCGGGATGCGGTCCTCGCGCCGGAATATGAGTATGAGGACGACGGCGAGGTGCGGCAGACGACGCTGGCGGCATATCTGGATGAGACGGATCCGGACAGACTCCGCGCGGCGCTGGGGGACATTACGACGGTGCGTCTGGACAAGAAGACCGGCGTAATCGATCTCGGCGTCGAGACCCGGTCGCCCGCGCTGTCGCAGGCGGTCCTCCGGCGGTACCTCGCCGAGCTCGAGTCGTTCAACCTTCACAAGCGCCGCACCCAGGCGGGTGAGCGGGCGGAGTACCTGGCCCGCGAGCTGGCCGAGCGGCAGGGCGGGCTGGCGGCGGCGGAGGATTCGCTGGCGGCGTTCCAGTCGGCCAACCGGGACTGGATGACCGCCGGGGATCCGGAGGTGGCCCTGATCCTCGGCCGCCTGCAGCGGGAGGTGGAAACGCGCACCCAGGCCTGTCTCTATTTGCTGCAGGAGTATGAGATTGCCAAGCTTGACGCCCGCAAGGACGTGCCGGTGGTGCGCATTCTCGACCAGCCCTCCCGGCCGACCCGGGAATCGTCGCCGCCACGGGCGCTGATCGTAATCGTCTCGGGGCTGCTGGCGTTTTTGGGCGCGGCCGGAACCGTGGTGGGGATCGAGGGACTCCGGCGGACGCGGGGCGGGCACCGCGCCGCTCTGCAAACGTTGCGGACCGACCTCACCCGCGAGTTTCCCCGGGCCAACCGGTTCGTTGGCCGGGTGTCGCACGCAGTTGCGGGACGTTGGGCCCGTCGCGAGGCGGGGGAGAAGACTCCGGTTGCCGGTTAGACCGGCGCGTGCATTTTGAGCGCTTTTGGTGTTGACGGGGGGGAGGGGAATAGGTATTATCGGGTCTGCCTCGGCCGGCGGTCGGTTCCCCTGGGGCCGGCGCCGGGCAAGCGGGGCATTGACAAGTCAGTCCGAGTTGCGGTGGGGTTCCCGAGCGGCCAAAGGGAACAGACTGTAAATCTGTCGGCGAAGCCTTCGGAGGTTCGAATCCTCCCCCCACCACCATATTGAAGCCCGCGCCCGCGGGCTTTTTCGCGGCGGGGCCGGTCGCCTCGTTGCCAAGGCCGCCCGGGGAGCGTATCTTGGGCCATTTGCCTCGGCGAATGACACCATGAAGCCGGCCCCTGAGCAGAAGCGCACCGATTACACCGAAGGCTCGATCCTCGGCGCCATCCTCAAAATGGGGCTGCCGTCGATGTTCGGGTTTCTCAGCCAGAGCATTTACACGTTCGCCGACACTTTCTGGGTCGCCCGTCTTCCGCAGAACGAGGCGGGGGTGGCGGCGGTCACGTTTTTCGGCAACATCCTCTGGGTCGTCTTCTCGTTCAACAACCTGGTCGGGCCGGGATCGGTGGCCGTGATCTCGCGGCGCTACGGCGAGAAAGATTTCGACGCGGCGGCGGGGGCGATCAAGGAATCGCTGCTGCTGAAGCTCGTTTTCGGGGCGGTTTTCGGCCTGGCCGGATGGCGGTTCGCTGAGCCGATGCTCCGCCTGGTCGGCGCGGAGGGGGAGGCGCTCGCCATGGGCGTGGCATACGGCCGGATCATGTTCCTCGGTGTGCCCGTCATGTACGCGACCTACACGATCTTCACGGCCATGCGCGGGGTGGCCAATCCGAACATGGCGATGATCCTCATGCTCGGCTCCAACCTGCTCAATATCGGGCTCGACCCGGTGCTCATGTTCGGCTGGTTCGGCCTGCCGGCGATGGGAATCCGGGGGGCGGCGGTTGCCTCGGTCGGGAGTTTCGCGCTCACGCTCCTGGTCGGTCTCGGGCTGTTCTACGGGGGGGCGGCGAATGTCCGGCTCACGCTGCGGGGGCAGACGCGGGTCGGCCTGACCACAATGTGGAGAATCGTGCGAATCGGGATCCCCTCGCTGTTCGGCGAATTGTCGTTCTCCGGTTCGCGCCTGGTCATCACGCCGCTGGTGGCGATTTTCGGCACGGCAGTGGTGGCCGCCTACGGCGTCGGACTGCAGGTGTTCGGATTCGGCATTTCGATGCTTGTCGGGATCGGGCTCGGGTTGTCGTCGCTCATCGGCCACACGGTCGGCTCCGGCAAAACGCAGCGGGCGCGCATCACCGGCGATCGGTCGGTGCTGCTCGGCATGGCTGTGCTGACGCTGTACGGCGCGATCGTCTTTGTCTTCGCCGGGCCGATCATGCGGCTCTTCTTTGATGCTCCCGAGACCGTCGGCCACGGGATAACACTGCTGCGGATATTCGCGCTCTCGTTCCCGGTCTTCGGGGCCTACGAGATGCTGGTGCAGATTCATTCGGGCGTCGGCCTCAACACGCCGGCGATGGTGGTGAGCATGGTCCACGGATGGTTTCTGCAGGTGCTGCCGATCCTCCTGCTGGTCAAGGTATTGGCCCTTCCGCAGGAGGCGATCTGGTGGACCCTGGCCGGCTCGGGAGTGCTGTCGGCCGGGGCCATGTACTGGTATTACCGCAAGGGGAAGTGGCTGACGGTGCAGATCTAGCCGCTGTCCCCGGGGAAAAAGACGCGATGGAATGGTATCTCTATCCGCTGGTGATCGCCGCCGGATTCGGCTGCGGGTTCATCAACACGCTCGCCGGCAGCGGCTCGCTCATCAGTCTCCCGCTGCTGATTTTCCTCGGCCTGCCGGCCAACGTCGCCAACGGCACCAACCGGGTCGCGATCCTCCTGCAGACGGTCGTGGCCGTCGACAGGTTCCGCCGCGACAAGGCGGTCGATCTGCGGCGGGGGTTGCTGCTGGCGCTGCCGGCGATCGCCGGCGCGGTCCTCGGCGCGCAGATCGCCGTCAATCTCAACGAGGACGCGATGGAGACGGTGATCGGCGTCCTCATGGTCGTCATGCTCGGGGTGGTGATTGTCCGCCCCCGCCGCTGGCTTACGGGAAGGCCGGAGATGCTGGGGCGGCGGCCCGGATGGCTGCAGGTGGCGGTCCTTTTCCTCATCGGGATCTACGGCGGCTTCATCCAGGCGGGGGTGGGAATATTCCTGCTGGCCGGGCTGGTGCTGGTCTCGGGGTACGAGTTGGTCGGGGCGAACGCCGTCAAGAACCTGATCGTGCTCGCGTTCACCGCGTTCGCCCTTGTCGTGTTCATCATCAACGGCCAGGTGGCCTGGCTGCCGGGACTGGTGCTGGCGGTCGGCAACATGCTCGGCGCCTGGGTGGCCGCCCGCCTGGCGGTCCGGCGCGGCGCAACCTTCGTGCGATGGATCCTCATCGCCGTCATCGTCGTCTCCGCCGTCGTGCTCCTGGACCTTCTCGCGGCCGTGCGCGGGCTGTTCGGCTAGGTCCGCCGGGCCGCAGTTTTCGATTGAATACCATGCGGGCGGGGGAGTATCATGGGTGTGCGGGCGCCCGGTCGCGAGGGCCTGTGGATCGCCCGACACTCATGCAAGGATGGTCGCGTATGCCGTTCTGTCCCAAGTGCCGTTTCGAGTATGAACCCAACGTCTCGGTTTGCCCCGACTGCGAGGAGAAGCTGGTGGCCGCCCTGCCGCCGCTCGACGAGGGGGAGGACCTGTCGGACGAAACCATGGACTGGGTGCATCTGGGCCGCCTGACCTCGCGCGAGTATGCGCAGATGCTGGCCGGCGTCCTGCAGTCGCGCGGCATCCCGAATGTCATCCGCTCGGGCGTCGGCTTTTTTGGTGTGACCGGCCAAATGGGGGTGTCGTCGTATTCCGCGGCCGGCGGCGGATACTCGGTGTTTGTCCCCGAGGAGTTCGTGGTTGCCGCCGATGTCGAGGCCACCGCGGTTCTCGGCGAGACGTGGAAGAAAGCCCGGCTGGTCGATGTCGAGGGGGCCGAAAGCGCCGACGAGGCGGGCGAGCCTGAAGAGCCCGAGGAGCCCGAAGAGTCCGAAGAGGAGCATTAGCTAACGTCTCAGCCGCCGCTAGGAGCGCGGCCGCCACTGGTACTTCGCCAAATCGAGACAGCCGAATTCATCGGTGACCACTCCTTCGTCGCGCAGCATCGCCTGCTGCATCTCGAATCCTCCGCCCCGCGGGAGTGCGATCCGCCCCTGCGCGTTGATCACCCGGTGCCAGGGGAGACGCTCGGTCCGGCTGGACGTATTCAGCGCCCGCACGACCTGTCGCGCCGCTCGCGGGTTGCCCGCCAGCGCGGCGATCTGACCATAGGTCGCCACCCGCCCCTTGGGAATGCGCTTGAGGGCCGCGATCACCCGTTCGTGAAATGAATCCGCCATTGCTTTGGCCTCCTGGTAGGGGGAAAGGTGACGCTTTCGACGGGGCCGTGTCAAGCGTTCGTATTCCCACGTCTGATCGGATTTGCCGCTTGCCTGAACGGGTAGTCCATAGCTCTGCTGTGCGAACCTAACGTTATTCACTCACGGTCATGTCCACGATGTCCATCGGTGAGGGCACGCCCTGCCGTCCCAAGTAGGGACTACAGCTCGATCATTTGCGGTCGCCGGGGCAAGGGCCCACAGCAGAGCTGTGGGCGACCAGCTCAGGCGGTTGTCGCATGCGGATACCACGGCAACCAGCGACGTTTTGGCTCTTGCGTATGCACCGCAGACCGTATAACTTATTGTTTGGCTATTAATTGCCGGAGTGGTGGAATGGCAGACACCAGGGACTTAAAAAGCGATCAGGACGATTCGGCAGGCGATTGACTCACAAGGCAATGCATTGTTGGCGAACGAATTAGCATGCGGAATCTCGCGTATTGGTTTGTATTGACTTGTATCGATTGTGACCGGCTACAGTCACAAATTGGTCACAGGCCTAAGAGTCCCTCACGATGGAATTATGGCGGTAGATTTCACCGACATCGACGCGCAAGCTATCGTCGACGACATGTGCGCTGAGTTCCGCCAGGTCGACGCACTTTTGGGTTCACCCAAGCATGGCCTGCCGACGAGCGTGCGCCGCTACATCGACTCCAGCCAGAGCCCACCCGTATTCCACATGACGCGGTACTTCCGGAATGTCGCCGCGTTGGATAAGTACGAGGCTTGTATCGAGCGACTGGATCCGTTCTTCATCGCGGTCGAGCATTTCACTGGCAAGGTTCAACTGCGCCGCACGACCGGTGCGGAATTGCCAAAGGCGTACGTAGACACGTTCTTCTGCTTCACGTTGGCGGACTCTTTTAGGTCGTCACTGGATATCTACTCAAAATTCATCGGCTGGTTTTTCGACTTCAAAGGCAAGGAGACCATGGGGTTCAATTACGGAGAGCTGGTGAAACCGCTTAGGCTGCACTCGCAACGATTGGCCGACGAGTGTAACGCGCTACGCAATTCATCGGAGTACGCGTTGCTGAAGTGGATCCGTGATGCCGAGAAACACGAGGGTCACGGGAAGACGATATTCAATCTCAACGAGACCGCGACGTCGTTCAGCTTGGTACTCAGACGGCCAGAGCCCATCGACATGGCCAACCTGGAACTTTCCGCGTACGTTTGCTTACGATCCTTTTTGCACCTTCTGCACACCACGTCGGTGGAACTCGAGCGCTGGCCACTCGGCTATCCATCCACGCGCGACAAAGTCGCGGAGATTGACGACGAAGGATACTTCCGAATACCGAGCGTTGGTCCAAAATCCACGTAAAGGCTATGTCGCAGCATTGAACCCACCCCACGCGCACTTGCCCCTCGCCAAGATGCTGATACCGACCACAAAGACGGCTTGTCCGCTGAGCTAGGCAGCGTACCATAGAGTCACGAAGAAGATGGCTAATGAGGCCAAATTGTGGTCGCGCTTTTACTCCGTAGGTCAGCCAAGAAGAGGTTGGATCCCAGAGAATTAGATCGGTATGCCATACAGACACCAGGGACTTTTACTCTCTTGCGCTCCGATACAGATCGGCGTAACTTGTTGCTGCGAAACATATCTGCCGGAGTGGTGGAATGGCAGACACCAGGGACTTAAAAAGCAATCCAGAAGACTTCACATCTGATTGATCAACAACACAATGGCCAATGCGGCAACAAAGTAGCTTCGGTGAGCTCAAGTGCCACTTTGGATGGCCCTGTATTGATTTGGACAGAAAGCAGCCACAAATCAGTCACAGGCGTCAAACTCTAGGCATATGTCTTTGTCTGCTCACATCGACGACTTTGAGTGTGGAAATGTCCAAGTTCACCTCCTTTCAGCTTGGTTCGTGCACAGAACGGGACTATCTTACCTCCTGTCGTCTTGAGCAGCGTGTCTATGGTGTGTTTGCTGTATCAAGACTTGGTTCAGCCCATTCTTCAGCCGAGCCATATGTCGCCTACTGAGGAGAACCGCTAAACGGCTGTGCCAGAAGTCTTGATGTGAACAGCAGCAGTCGTACGCTTGGTGCTTCGCACATCATCTCGACTTGGTAGAGGTGAAGGCATGCGGGTTGTTAAGGTTGGAACGGATTTGCAGAGGAGTAGCGTTCTTTTGTGGCGACAGAAGGTGGATCAAGCAACGCTACAAGTGATGCGCAATATCGAGAGAACGATTTGCAGCGCAACGTGGCATATGGAAGGTTAATCCTATGGCAGCAGCACTCGGTAAGAACAAGCCAATTCCACTATGGCGGCTGGTCACCGGCAAAGATAGGCCGGAGCAGGCTTTTGCAGAACTCTATGTCCAGTTGAAAAACCAAGTCTTCCAAGTGACGTTTGACAATGAGGGAAGGTTGGATTCGACTCCCAACATACCTGATAGACTGATTGACACTTACATCGCGAAGGAATTCAGGGAGGAGGGTTCGGGCGGAACATTTGGCAAGGCCAAGAATCTTGGGGGTGAATTCATCAACAAGTTGAGAACTCTCTTGGCCAAGAACAAGGAGTCTGAAGATCGTTTAACATACGAGCATGTGTTTACGGAACGCATTCATGCACCTTCAGACTCAAATGTCATATTGGTTGGTGATACAGGTTGCGGGAAGACTCATAAGCTGCGCTACATTTGGAGTAATTACCTCGAACGTTGCAAGGATTGCAGCTTGGACAAAGAATGCCCTTCCTACCCTAATCGCCCGAAATTTTACTTAAGTATTGATCCAAAGCAGCTGAAGAGCCGCGCAGGATTGTTCAAACATGTGTTCAATGAGGTTGTTGGCGAGTTGCAACAGTCACTTAATGGTTCTTTCGAAGAACGCTACAGAGCCTTCATAGAACACTTGTTTCAGCTGGAAAGGCCCTCCCGGCAGGATTACTTCACTACGATGTTGCGCTATGGACTAGGGAGAGAGCACCCGAAATCCTTCCATCAGATTGCGGATGCAGTTCCCGACGATTCACTAATCGACCTTGTGAAGTTCGTCTTGCATTTCTGTGGATGGCTGAGAGAGCATCGTTGTAAGAACGAGCATCTATGTATGTTTATTGTGTTTGACAACCTGGATGCGTCACCGCAGGAAGTACAGGAGGCAATTGTTACGCTCCTGCTGGACGTAAATCAGAAGCAATACCCACTCATGATTGCTGCCTGCCGTCCAGAGACGTTAATCAACTGGAGATCTCGCAGGAGCACTGGTGATGTTGTTGAGCATATTGGTCCTACAGCTTATGAGGTCGTTCTTGAGCGGCTACGGGTGTACCTTGAGGAGAAAGACAAGGACATGACGCTCTTGGCAGACCGTCTCAAGAACATTCAGAGACCGGATGTGTTTATCAGTAACCTTAATGCCATTTACAGTAGGCTGAAACG
>DAOOQY010000144.1:0-8432 GCA_035389025.1 Verrucomicrobiota bacterium | reverse complement strand
CGACCTCCCACCGCACGGCGTCCTGGTGCTTGATGAGCGGAGTGCAAAAGCCTAGACGCACCGCCCGGTCGGGCCCAACCCCTGCCCCGCTCCGCCGGCCCGAACCCAGGCGGTCCGCCCGCGACACTGTCCTCGCGGAATGGAGGGGAATCGACTGGGCTCCAGTCGAGATGGCTCATCGCTTGGCTGCCCGGTCGACAGCCGAACTGGTCCCCGCCGTAGTCGAGCTTCTGAGCCTCGACCAGCGACGCGCCGAAACCGAGGTTTTCAAGGCCTGGAAAACACTTGTCGATCCCACCCTCGCCGCACATGCGCGTCCCACAGGACTGCGCCGCGGCACCTTGTTCGTGTCTGTGGACAGCAGCGTCTGGCTGGCGGAGATCGTTCGCTACCGGCAGCGGGAGATTCTCGAACGTCTTCATTCGGCCTTCGGGACCGCCCTCATCAAGAAGATCGCGTTCCGCGTCGGCTGACGCCTCACTGCGACGCCTGCGCGTTGGTGACCGCCGGGATCGCCCTGCTGCCCGCCGGAGCCCTCGGCATGGGCGGAGGCGGCACGGGCGGGCGTGGCAGGACGGACTGACTGGGGGCGAGATGAACGGCCACCCAGCGCCACGCTTGTCTCTCTTCCAGGGACATCGCCTGCCAACGGGCCGCGTTCTGAAGAAACCGGGCCCGCTCCTCACCGCTCATCTCGGCATAGCGATTCAGCGCATCGAGACACCGCATCCGCTCGTCCGCCGGCAACCGCTCGAGCGCAGCCGCGGCACGCTCGATTCGCGCCCGGTCCGGCACAGCCACGCGTTCGAGAGTCCTCTGTCTTTGCCGGTCGTTGAGTTCGAAGAACTGGCTGAAATTGCGCATCATCCGCGCGCGCTGGCTCTCGGGCAGTTGCCGCCACCGCTGAAGATCGGACTGCAACTCGCGGGGGGCTCGGGTGGACAGGGAATTGGGCGCTGCGGCCTGCCTTTTGACCGAGCCGGTCTCGAACCACGAGATTTGGCTGAGGACCGCTTCGTTCTGAAGCAACTCTTGCTGCTGTTCGGCTGGCAGATTCTCCCAGGCCAACAGACGCTCGACAATCAGATCGCGGTATTCCTCCGGCACGTCCTTCAGCCGCGCCTCCCGCTGCGCTGCAGGCGTTCGCATCAGCGTCAACAGATAGTACCGCAAGTGCAGCAGCCCCAAACGCACCGCCCGCTCGGTGTCCGATAGGGCATCGAACTCCGCCAGACGTTCGCGCAGATACCGCTGCTGCCACTCGCCCTTGCCCGCAAGGACGGCCTCCCGACCGGCCGCGTCCAGGGCCAGCAATTCGCTGAATTTCCTGATCGGATTGTCCGGCGGGGGCGGGAGCGGCGGCAACGCGGCCTGCTGCTCCCCCATTTGCGGCCCAGCAACAGAAGCCCCCGAAACGAGTGTGGCCGAGGTTTGCGCGCTCGATCCAACGATCGCGCCGGCAAGCCCCAACGCCAGCAGCATGACCAAGCCACCCCCTCTCGGAACGGCGCGCGAGGCGCCGTGTCGGTTCATTCGCCCTCCGCCGATCGTCCCAAGGCGGGCCCGGTTTGCCCAAGGCCCCCAACGATGCATACCCTCACAGCGCACGGTCACTTGAAAGCCTCCGCCAGGAGGTCCACCGACGGCACAGGCCCGGCAGGGAGGCTGTTGATGGAGTCGAAATCGCGCCACAGTTCAACCTCGGCCAGGCTGATCGCCGGAAGGGCCTCGAGACTGCGCGCCAAAGCCTCGCGCTGGCGCGCCTGATGATAGGGAACCCCGATGAGCAAGGCCAGCACCCCACACGCAACCGCAGACCGCCAACCGTACGTCAGCGCCCCGACCCATCGCCTCCAGACTGGCGCGCTCTGCGCGCGACGGCGCTCGGAAGACCGCCCAACCTCATGCAGCACCTGCGCCGTGAAGTTCGTGGATGGTGGAATGTCCGGCAGACGACGCAAACAGCGGGACAACCGCTCGTCCAACACCCAATCCGCACGGGCGTCCGGGTGGGCGGCCAACCACGCCTCAAGTCGGGCCTTCTCCAAGCCGTTCAACTCACGCTGAACGCCAGTCGCCCAGAGGTCCTGGTACTCCGACTCATTCACGTCGTATGTATAACCGGAACGATCGGGAAGTTGCGTTTCGGGTGTGCGTTTCGGGGCACATTCGGGCGATTGTCAGGGTAGGCAAAGGCCCAGTTCTGGTCTAACCTGCACCCAATGCAGCACGTCATCGACTGCCGGAGCCCAATCCGACCCTGTTTGCACACTGATTCGGCGCGCCCTGGCGCAACACGACAGCCTGTGCGCCCTCACACCTTCCGGCACTCCGGTCCGCTCTCTCCATCCCGCCGATGGGCGGGCTGCGCGGCCCCAACGCTCCTTGCAGCGATGTTTCTGATTGCGCCAGGCGCGCGCGCGGCTGGTTCCGACCCCGCGGGCCGACTGGCCTATTGGCGGTTTGAAGGTTCCACATGGGAGGACGTTCAGGGGCGGCGCCCCCTTGCTGCCGCAAACCTGACTGCAGCCCCCAGCTTCGATGGCGCGGCTCTGTGTCAATCGTCCACCAACAGCCCGGCCTGCCTGCTGATTGCCTGCGCCGACACGACGGGCGCCCGCGTCCTGGCCCCAGCGCAGGGCGCGATTCGTTTCCTGTACAAACCACTGTGGGCGAGTCCGGACACCGTGCCGCGGCTTCCCCGCGCCTGGCCGCGCACCCCAGGGCGATGGCTCCGCCTGTTCGAGGCCGGGGTCCGGGGACCCCAGGGCCGCTTCGCTCAGTGGATGGTGTCGGTCGATCCGGTCGGCACAAACCTCGTCGTTCACACCCGTGACGCCGCCGGGGCGGTGCGCACCAACCTCCAGGTCCCGATAAGCTGGACGGCCGCGGCGGTTGCGCCGCGCGACACGAACCGCACCGAGCCGGTCCAATGGCGCGAGATCATCCTCAACTACGGACCCCAGACCTGCGCCCTGGTCGTCAACGGGGTCGTCCAGCAAGATTGGCTGACACGCGGCCTGGCCGGTCAGGGCCTGCCCCCGCTGGCCGGTTCCCCAGCAAGCGAGCAGGTCTTCTCGATCGGAAGCACCCTGACCGGCGAGCTTCCAGCCGAGGGACTGTTCGATGAGGTCGAGACCTTCGACCGCCCGCTCTCACCGTTGCGCAACTACGCCTACCTCGCCCAAACCGGCCTCCACGCCGAAATCACAGCCTCGCCGCCCAGCGTCAAATTGTCCTGGTTCACTCTGGGCAACGACCGCCAATCCCTCGAACGGATCGAACCGGGCAATCCCAACCCGCTGTTGCTGGCCACGAACCTCACAGGCATGTCATACACCGACACTCGAGGCCTCAGGCTCGGCGCTGTCTACATGTATCGACTGGGCGGCCAGCGACTCATCGTCGGCCTCAACCAGCCGCCAACCGATCAGCGCGGACGCGTCATTGTCCTGGTCGATCGCACCCTGGCCTCCGGTCTGAGGTCGGAACTGGATCAGTTCCTGGCCGACCTGGCAGGTGACGGCTGGGCGGTCTCACGCCACGACGTGCCGCGCCACGACGATGACGCCTGGAAGACGGGCCCTGTCAATGCCGCCTATCGGGCCGACGTCGCCCGCATCAAGTCGCTCGTCGCCGCCGACTATCAAGCCGCTCCGGACCAAACGTGCGCCCTCCTCCTCATCGGCCATGTCACCATCCCCTACTCGGGCCTCGCCGCCGAAGACGGCCACATCGACCACAACGGCGCCTGGCCCGCCGACGCCTATTACGGCGACATCCAAGGCGATTGGACGGACGAGACCGTCCGAACCGCGCCCTCGGTCCAAAACCCGCTGCTTCGCAACATTCCGGATGACGGGAAGTTCGATCAACACATGTTCCCCAAGCCAAAACGACCCGACGCCTCTCGCGCGGTCCCCGGCCTCGACCTGGCGGTCGGACGAATCGACTTCGCCCGGCTGCCCGCATTTCGGGGAACGTCTGAGAGGAACCTGCTGCGCCAGTACCTGACGAAAAACCACCGCTACCGTCACAAGGACCTGACCTTCCGGCAAAGCGCGTTGATTGGGGGCTATTTCGGAAATCCGTACCACAACGAAAGCAGGGTGCTCTACGACATCGGGAACCTCCTGGCCTATCGCCTCTATCGCCCGGCCCTCGATACCGTGCTCGACGGCGACGCACTGGCCGCGGATGCCAGCGCCGTCTGGGCTGTCCAAGGCGGCTACGGCCATCCCACCGCCCTCCACAACAGCGTCAGCATGAATCCGGGCCTCGGCGTCAAGCGCGTGGCCACCGCCGATCTCGCGCAATCCAGCGCCGCCCCCAAAGCCGGATTCTACGTGCTCAAGGGATCTTACTTCGGAGATTGGAACTACACCGAGGACAATTTCATGCGCGCCGTGCTCGCCCTGCCCGACTCCGGATTAGCCGCCGTGTGGACCCGGTTCACGCCCTGGGCAGTCGAACTCACCGGACTGGGCGATCCGCTCGTTCCGACGCTCCTGGCCACCGCGCGCGGAGACATCACCGTCCGCAACTGCAGCCTGTTGGGCGACCCAACTCTCCGCCTTTTTGTCACCGCGCCCCCCCGCCGTCTGACCGCATCGCGTGCCGGGAATGGCGTCAATCTGGCGTGGACACCGTCACCCGACGCCGCTCAAGGGTATTTGGTGTACAGGTCTGGGAACGGCTTGAGTGGGCCGTTCGTTCGAGTGAGCGCCTCGCCCGTAGTGGGCAACGCGTTCGCCGACCTGAGCGCCCCCTCAGGCCCACTGCTTTACCAGGTGCGTGCCTGTCAACTCCTGACCACGGGGTGCGGGGCGTTCACCAACACCAGCCAGGGCGCAATGGCCGAAGTCCGCCGATAGCCCCCTTCACACACTTCACACACTTCACACACTTCACACACTTCTGCCCGCGCACCGACGGAGCAGACGAAGTATGCCCGTGGACAACGCGCTCGAACCCTGCAGACCGTGCCGCACAGATCGCGGCTCGGCTACCTCCCTGGCGCGCGCAGTCGCCGCTGCAGATCGCGTATCGGACGGTAACTGATCCGCACGATGCCCTGCCGCTCGATCAGTTGGCGCACCTCCGGATCGTTCGTAAACGTCTCGAATTCCTGAGCCCGCGTGCGCCAGCTCCCAGTGATCGCCTGGAGTTCCTCGGTCGGCCTTGCGGCGTGAATGTAGAGCTCCGTTACGCCCGGACGCAGCTCCCCCAGCACCCGCATCCAGAACCCTTTCACATCCTTGGATTCATCCTTCAGCTCCTCGTGAATCAAGTAGTCGGGGAACAGAATCCCCTTCTCCGAGAACCGGGCGCGCAAACCAGGCTGGCCGAATTTCTCGAGCGTCAACTGCGAGGCCATCCGCACCGGCAGATCGAACTCGACAGCCAGCTTCAAGTACGACTCCATGTACCGCGGATCGTACTGGAGCGCGCCCATGTGCGAATCCAGATGGGTCACGTCGATACCCGCCGCCAGCGCCTTGCGAACCTGGGCCCGCCCCTCGATCAATGCCTGGTCCGGACTCGCATGCGCGTAGACCTGCTCGATCGAGCGCCACAAACAGCCTTCGTCATCCACCAAACCCGGCACCTGATCCTTCGAGCAGACCGGCCCCCACCGGTAATGCTTCCACTCGGACGTGTGGCACAGGTGGACGCCAAAAGACTTGTCCGGGTGCGCGCGCGCATGGTCGGCGATCTCGTTGAACCAGGGGCACGGCACCATGATCGTCCCGGAAGTCACCAGCCCCCGCTCCATCGCCTCGATCACCGCCAGGTTTGCCGCATGGCACATCCCGACATCGTCGCAATTGACAATCAGCACACGGGCCGTGGCGCCGTGCCCGAGCCGTTCGGCCAGGCTGGAACCGTCAGCGGCCTGAGCGAACACGACCGCCACCCCGGCCGCCACCAGAAGAATCGAGCGAACGAAGTTCACCGCGCAATCCTGGTCGACCGGAAGCGGCCAGGCAAGCCGGGAGAACTCCACGGGCGAAGCAATGCCTCGGCAGCGGAGCAGCCGCTGTCGGCATTCCGGTCGAGCAATGGATCGCCACACGCCTGGCGATGGGTAGCGCCAGCTACGTGTCGCACTTGCTGGCGAAGTCCTAAACCCGATCAAACAGCCCCAATCCGGTGGCGCCGAGCGGCACCGACCGGCCCACCCAGTGATCGGAAGGTCGCCAGGCGCGGCTCGACCGCAACGGCCATCGACCGATTGGACTCTTGATTGTCAATAATACAGATCTGACCCTGTTGCCGTTCCCGCCAGCAGGAATCGAGCGTTGGGCCGGAGCCGGCTGATGACGTCCAAGCCCTCGACGCCCAGGACCAGCAAGGCAGTCGAGAGGGCGTCTGTTTCGGTGGCGCAAGGGAGGACGACGGCCGCAAGACACGCTCGCTGGACTGGTTCGCCCAACCGTGGATCAATCACGTGCCCGAAGGTACGATCCCCTTCACGGAAGGACTTGCTCCAGATGCCCGAGACGCCGAGTGAGAGATCGGTGAGCGCGACTTCGCCGAGCAGATTCGTGCTGTCCCCCGACGGGGGAACGCCGCGCCGTGTGCACACGGTGCCGACCCGAGTCGAATCGGGCGGTACGGGGATGGCGGCCTTCCAGACGGGTGCGTCCGGGGGGAATCCGAGGCCATAGCTGCTGCTGGTGCCGCCGTGGATGAAGGCGCTCACGATGCCCGCTTCGCGCAGCAGATCGACGGCCGCGTCAATGGCGCAGCCTTTGCCAATCGCCCCCAGATCAAGCATCATCCCCGGACGCCGAAACCGCACGGTGAACTTCGCGCTATCCAACTCGACCCCGTCGATCCCGACTTGCCCTCGCGCAACGTCAATCGCGTCATCGTCGGGCCGACACCCCTCCCCGCCCATGAAACCCCAGCACCGCACGAGGGGCGCGATGGTGGGATCGAAAGCGCCCCCGGTCGCGTGACTCAACTCGACGGCGCATTCGAGCAAGCGGAAGACATTCGGGCTGACAGGCACGGGACGTTCGAACGCGCGGCGATTGACCTGGGCAATCTCGCTCGTGGGGCGGTAGAGGCTGAGTTGCTCTTCGAGCCGCTCGATTTCATCCAGAGCCTGCTCGCCCGCCGCGCGGAGCGCAACGGGATCGGCGCCATGCAGGAGAAGCTCGAAACGGGTGTGCATGGCCGCCCGCGCGAGCGCGACAGTCGCCAAGCGGGATGCGGATGGCCCATCGACGCTCATCACTTTGGAGCGCGCTCGATGCCATCGGGTTCGTCGACCAGCGTCATGCCGTGGCGTTTCGCCGCATCGTAGTCGCCGAGAAAGACCCACCAGTTGCGCAAGGGCTTTCCCTGGTCGCTGAGGCCGTTGTTCTTCCCGGGCAGATTCTGCATCCAATAGACAAACCACCTCAGGCTCTCGCCCCCCCAGCGCTCGCAGTTCATCTTCTGCTTGTGCCCCGTGCCGTCAGGCTTCCAGTCCTCGATATCCGTCAGGACGAATCGCGGGTTGGCCCAGTCATAGTCCCACTCCCCATTGGGCGGATAGTGCGCCCAGCCGCATCCGGGGCGCACGATCTTGTGCGAGCGATCGCTCCCCACAAAGCGCCCCCAGAAGAGCAAATCGGGCCAGCGCTCCGGCGGCGTGCTGTCGCGGCCGTCGACGGCGTTGAGCACGGCTTCGATCTGGTGCACGTGGTTTTCGACCGCCTCGGAAGCGCCGCGCTGATAGTTGTAGTGGTACACGGTGTAAGTGCGCCCGAACACCGGCAGGTCCCGTGGATCGCGGTCGCTGTTGCTCACGTCGCCATAAGGACTCGCCATGTTCGATTCCCACAAATCCACCTTGCCGCCGTGGTACCCCCATATCCACACCTCGCGCACGCCCCGTTTCTCCACCCACTCGCGCAGGTCGACATCGGCCATGATGCGCGCGTAGTCGGTCATCGGCGTCGTGTGACCGGCCTTGGCGACCGTCGGCAGCGGGCGCAGGAACTCGAGTTCGCCCGCGACCGCATAACGCAGGCTCGGTTGAGCCATGGGATTCTTATACCCGTGGTAGCGCGACCCCTGTTCGAGCGCGCTCAGCACCTCGCCTGTCAAGCGCTGCGCCTTGGCTCGGGTCTCGTCCAGCGGCGCGCCCCAGTCGCCCGTCTCCCGAATGTCGATCCGCGTCCCGTTGGTCGGGAAGAAGCTGATCACCAGCACGGGAATCTCGAATGGCCCCTGGTCCGGCGCGGCGGCGAAGGCGACGCCGTGCGCGAGGGCGAGGCAGGCAATCGCCACAAGAGAACACCGCCGCTGGCTTCGGATGAGTCGATGCTTCATGCGGTAATCCTGCAGGATTGCGGCCCCCAATCAAGCCTCGCCGAAGCAATCGGCATGAGGAGAACCGGCGCACTCGTCCCTTACTGCCTAGTCGGCTGGATACC
>DAOOQY010000143.1:0-8447 GCA_035389025.1 Verrucomicrobiota bacterium | reverse complement strand
CATCGGTGCCGGTAACTCCTGGCACGACGTATTACTTTCAGCCCGTGGCTGAGATGGGCAGCGATTTCTGGTATGTTGTCGGGTATAACAGCTACCGCTATCCAGGGGGGACCGCGTTCTCCGGAACTGTCCCAGACCCTGGGCTGGACATGTGGTTCCGGACAGGGATTGTGATTCCAGAACCGTCTTCCCTGGCGCTTGGGCTGTTCGGGCTTGCGGTCTTCGCGTGTGCGAGAAGCCGTGCGTCGCAAACGGATCATCAATGAGTGATAGGAGTTTGGCATTTCGAGAGGAGCCAACGAAGCTCTGGCCAGACCGGGCAAACCCTGCTAAGTTTGGCCTGTTCCCGGCAAGCACTTGCGTCGAGTTATGGACACCATCTATATCACCTTCCGCTACTCGGACGATCCAGAGCAGAAGTTCGCGCATGCTCGTTTTCCGGCCATGCCGCGCGTGGGCGATCTTGTTCGCACCCCGCCGCCGCGAGAAGCGGAATACGAGATCGCTACTGTCGGTTTCGAGTGCGAGGGATCACACGCCGACGAGACAGACGTCGTGGTCACGCTTCGCCGCCGACCTGACGCGGACGTTGGACAGGCTCCGTGAGGAACCGTATTCGGGTTGGGCAGCGACGGCTTGAACGCTTGCAGCACACTGCTGCGCAGTGTTTCCGACAGCCGCGCATGATTTCCAGCACGCGAGAAGGCAGAGTGCTGCCAGTCTGTCACAACCAGAAGTCGCCATCGAGACTTCAACGGACTTGGCGACCTGGACCCAGGGGGGTGCCCATTTGATGCTGGCAAACCTCGAACGCGACCCGGATGGCATCTGGGAGATCGTTGAATTCCACTCGCTTGCCCCGGTCCTCGCAGCCGGGTGCCCTCGCGCCTATTGGCGGCTCAACGTGAGCGGCCCAAGCGGCCTTCGTCGATGACGAACCCGCCTCCGCGGCCGAACCGCGGGCGGGCGCGGCGCAAGGAGAATCTCGATTCGACCTTGACATCGACCATACCGTTCAGTATGTGTCTTTCATCATGCCACGTGCGACGCGCAACATGAGCATCGCGTGTTGCAGGGCCTCGATCGAATCCTGGGCCTGACACCCACACCAGCCATCGCCGTCTGATTCCATGTGCGCTTTTTCGTCACCGCCCATCGACTCCATACTCGCCGGTATGGCAAATGTTGACATCCAAGTTCCGTGAGGACTCCCGAAAGCCCCGATTGCCCCGGACCGCGTGCGGGGGCACCCGGTCACGGAGGCTTCACCCTGATCGAATTGCTGGTGGTGATCGCGATCATTGCGATCCTGGCGGGCATGTTGTTGCCGGCCCTCAGCAAGGCGAAATCCAAGGCCAATCAGACGTATTGCCTGAACAATCAGAAGCAAATCGGCTTGGCGGTGAACATGTATGTGGCTGATTACAGCGACCGCATCCCCCTGTGCCGGAACTGGGGCAAGGCCTGGAAAGGCGATCATGACCTCCGTTCGGACGACATGTGGATGCCCGAACTGTTGCAGCCGTACATCGGCACCAACACCGCCAAGCCCAAGAGCAGCCGGCCAGGCGACCAACGTCTGATGAATGGCACCTATGCCTGCCCTGCTGGTCTCAAAATGAAGCTCCCCGCCAGCGAACCTGGTGCCGCGTTCACCCAGGGTTTCTTCTTTGACAACGACGGCGTGACGTACGTGTGGAACCACATCTACCTCAAGCGAGACCGAAGCGCCTACGAGGTCAGCAAACCGGTCAGCGGACGCTCGGCCAATGACGTCCCCATCCCGACCAAAGCCTGTCTGATCTGGGAAATACCCTATTGGAACTACAAGTACATGCCCCACAACCGCGGGATCAACATCGTCTGCGCCGACGGCCATGCCGAACGGGTCAAGGGCAGTCCGGACGAATACGACTGGTGGGCCTACCACAGTCGCGATGGCTGGGAGATTGACTGAGTCCGCCCACCCAGGCTGAGCCCTCCTGTTGATCTGATGAAGACTAAACCAGTGAAACGGCGGCACTCCGCGCCGGGGGCAGTGGGGCCCAAGCGGACTCTTCCCATGAACCTCCTCATTCGGAGGGGCGAGTTACACGAGGCCCTGTTCGGTGACGGTGATTGTTTCGAGCCAGGGACTCGCGGAGCTCGGCCCTCCGAGACAGGTTTATGGGTCCTGGGCCTCACTGGCAGGCCAAGGTCGTTCTCCCGCCCTTGATTGCTGGAATTTCAAATCTCAAATCTCAAATCTCAAATCCTCAATCCCCAATCCCCAATCCCCAATCCCAATGAAACTACCCACATCCACCACCACCCGCAGGGACTTTCTAAAAATCTCGGCCACGGCCACCGCTGGCGCGACGCTGGCGGGCCTGGACATCGCCCGCTCCGCCCACGCCGCCGGCAGCGACGTCATCCGCCTCGGCATGATCGGCTGCGGCGGACGCAACACCGGCGCCGGCGCCCAGGCGTTGCGCGCCGATCCGGGTGTCCGGCTCGTCGCCATGTGCGACATCTTCATGGACCGCGTGAAAGGCTCACGGGAGGCCATCCGCAACGAACTGGCCAAGCAACAGCGGGGCGACCAGGTCCAGGTGCCTGACGACCGGTGTTTCGCCGGCGTGGACGGCTACAAGAAAGTGATCGAGTGCTGTGACGCCGTCGTCATCGCCAACGCCGCCAAGTTCCATCCCCTCCACACGATGGCCGCCATCCAGGCCGGCAAACACGTGTTCGTGGAAAAACCGCACGGCATCGACCCCGCCGGCATCAAACTGCTCGAGTCGGCCTGCGCCTTGGCGAAAGAGAAGAAGCTCTGCGTGGTCTCCGGCCTCCACAGCCGCTACCACACCGGCTACCAGGAATTGATGAAACGCATCTTCGACGGCGCGATCGGCGACATCGTCACCATCGAGGAGAACTTCCTGCGGGCGCCCTATGGCGTCACCGAACGCAAGCCGGGGCTTTCCGAACTCGAATGGCAATTCAGCACCCAGTACCACTTCGTTTGGCTCTCGGGCGACGACGTCGTGCAATCTCTGGTCCACAACATGGACCGCGCCAGTTGGGCTCTCCAAGAACAGGCCCCGGTCAAGTGCCACGGCCTGGGCGGTCGTTCGAGCATGACCGATGCGATCTACGGCGACGTGTTCGATCACCACACGGTGGTCTATCAGTACGAAAACGGCGCGCGGGTCTATGCCCTGTGCCGCACGACCACCGGTTGCTATGACGAGTACTCGAGCCTGATCTTCGGCACCAAAGGCCGCGCCGACGTCATGGCCTGCCGCATCTGGGGCGAGACAAACTGGCGCGGCGACGCGGGTTGCGACGCCCACTACCAGGAGCAGGTCGAGTACATGAAGGCCATCCGTGCCGGCACACCGATCAACAACGGCGATTACATGGCACGCAGCACGCTCATCGGGATCATGGGCCAAATCTCCTGCTACACCGGCAAAGAAGTGACCTGGGAACAGATCACCGCCTCGGACTTCTTCTTCCCGCCCAGGCCCGAGGACTGCCGCGACGGCATGGAGCCGCCGACCAAACCGGGACCCAACGGCAGTTACCCCGTGTACATCCCGGGACGAACGAGGCTCATCTGAGCTCGCGCGATGCAAAGCTCAGAAATCCCAAATCTAATATCTGAGATTTCACCGCCGACCTGGGTGGCACGGGAATGACTCGCAGATGTGATGTCGGCGTATGTCCTTGCAGAGCCGATGGCGCCGACTTCATCCTGCCCGCAACTGGCCAAACGCAGAGGAACCGCTGCGGGGTTCATGTCTGAGGTGACGCGAATCCTGACGGCGCTCGGGGCGGTCGTCATTTCCTGGTTGGCGCCTTCAACAGACTTTCCGTTGGAGGAAACTGCGACTCTGGACCCAGCCGACTAGCAGAGGGTCGCGTCGTTCTGGTTGTGCTGCGCGAGGGCGGCGATCCTGAAACCGGCGGACGCCGCGGTGATCAGACCCTGCTCGATTCGGATGCGACGGCTGCGGCTTGGGGGCAACGAGCCGGCCTCGCGCTTCGTCCACTTCACCGATCTGCACCACACGGGGAATCGGTCCTTAATCGAGACGATGGTGGCCAAGATCAATCGGCTGCCTCTCTCCTTTGCGTCATGGTGTGGTGATGACTTTCTGTCGAGTTCCGGTGTCGAACAACATTCCATTTGCGGACGGCGCGGGAGATGCTACCTATGCAATGCTGTCGCCCGACGGTGTGACGGCATTTCCGTGGGTTGTGTTTGGGCCGAAGTTGTCCGTCATGGAATTGGAAGCGATGCTATGCTGATCAGTCGCCGTCGGTTGTTGCGGTATTGCCTCCTGTCGGCCGGGGCGCTCGGCCTTGGGCCGGGGGAAGGCTGGTTGCTGCGGCGCCTGTTGGCCAATCCCAGTGGGCCGTCGGTTATCTGGTTGATTGGCAGTGCATGCACGGGCTGTTCGATTTCCTTTCTGAATCGGATTTCCGACGTTGCGGGTGAACCGGCCACGGTGACGGATGTGCTGGCAGACAGTCTGAATGTTCTGTTTCATCCGACGCTGATGGGGTCGGCTGGAGAGACCGCCGCGGCCACGCTCGAACGGGTGCGAGACGAGGGGAATTTCATTTTGATGCTCGAAGGGGCCGTGCCGACGCGCTTTGGCGGGCACGCATGTGTCGTCTACCAGAGGAACGGGCGCGCGGTGACCTACCAAGAGGCGGTCCAGGACCTGACCGCGCGTGCGTCAAAGACGCTTTGCGTGGGCACCTGCGCGGCATTTGGAGGCATCTCGGCGGCGGGGTCGAACCCGACGGGAGCGATGGGGGTGGGTCAGTTGACGGGCCGGCCGGTGATCAGTCTATCGGGCTGCCCGGTGAATCCGGACTGGGTGGTGTGGGCGGTGGTGCAGTTGCTGCTGGGTCGCGAGATCGAGTTGGACGAGGACCGGCGTCCGATGGCTCTGTACAACCGGGACCTCGGTGGCGGCGCGGCGGAGCCGATTCTCCACGACAAGTGCCCGCGCAATCCCGGTCTGCACGGCACGCCGGTGGCGGTCAGTTTTGGCGAGGACGGCCATTGTCTCGAAAACCTTGGGTGCCGGGGGCCGCACACCAAGGCGCGGTGCGACGGTTGCTGGAACGGCATTGCCGGGAATGTTGCCGGGCAGCCGCATGCGGGGCGCTGGTGCATTGGTGTGAACGCGCCTTGTCACGGGTGTGTCGAGAAGACGTTCCCGGGGCTCCAGTCGTTTTTCGAGCCGTACGTTCCCTGAGCCTGTCCCATTCCCTCGCTGCCCATGCCAGTCTTCACTGCTGCCATCGACCCGGTCACGCGCATCGAAGGTCACCTCAAGGTCGAGGTGAAGGTGGAAACGGTTGGCGGCGTACAACAGGTCGTCGATGCCTTCTCGACCGGGACGCTGTTTCGCGGGTTCGAGACGATCCTCGAACAGCGCGATCCGCGGGACGCTCCGCTGATCACCTCGCGGATTTGCGGCGTCTGCCCGACGGCGCATGGGATGGCTGCGGCGCTCTTGTTGGACCGCGCGTTTGGTGTCGAGGGCGACACACCGGCGCGGACCAACGGTCGTCTTTTGCGCAACCTGGTTCATGGGGCGTGTTACATCGAGTCGGCGATCCTGCATTTTTACCTGTTGTCCCTGCCGGACTTTGTGGCGCCGTTGCCGATGGCGCCATGGATACCCGCTTGGAACCCCGGCCGCCGGCTCGACAGCGGGACGGCGGCGCAGTATGCGGAGCACTACAAGGCGGCGGTGGGGGCGCGGCGCGATGCGCACGAGATGGCGGCGGTTTTCGGCGGGCGGTTGCCGCATTCGCCCGGGTACATCGTTGGCGGTTTCACGGCGGTGCCATCCGCGGAGGACATTGCGGCCTTCGGCGCGCACCTCGAGGCGCTCATTGGTTTCACAGGCAGCGTGTATGTCCCCGACGCCGAGCGGTTGGCGTCACTGTTTGCCGAGTACGGCCGGCTGGGAAAGGGCTACGGTGCGCTGCTGGCGTTTGGCACATTCGAATTGGACAACAGCGCACAACCGGCGCTTCTGTTCCGACGCGGCCGGCTTCCTGCGGGTGGGGGCACGGCGCTCGATGTCGACACCTCGCGCGTGGCGGAACAGGTGCGGCACTCGTGGTACGTCGAACCTGGGGCCGATCTGCCGCCGGCGCAGGGCACGACCAAGCCGCAGCATCCCAAGGCGGGCGCGTACTCGTGGTTGAAGGCGCCGCGCTACGAGGGGGTGCCCTACGAGGCCGGTCCGCTGGCCCGGATGACGGTCAACGGCGACTATCAGGGCGGGGTGTCGGTTATGGACCGCCATGTTGCGCGGGCGCGCGAGACGCTCAAGATCGCGCGGGCGATGCGGCAATGGCTGGCCCAGCTTGTGCCGGGCCAACCGGCGTACACGCATCGGCCCGTGCCGGCGACGGCCCAGGCGGAGGGATTGACTGAGGCGCCACGGGGGGCGCTCGGACACTGGATCGAGGTCCGCGACGGGCGCATTGCCAAGTACCAGATCATCACTCCGACGTGTTGGAATCTCTCCCCACGCGATCGCAACGGCCAGCGCGGTCCGCTCGAGCAGGCGCTGGTGGGGACGCCGGTGGCCAACATCGATCAGCCGATCGAGGTTCTGCGCGTCATTCACTCGTTCGATCCGTGCCTGGACTGCGCCACCCATGTGACGCGCCTCGAATGAAGCCTATGATGTCTTCTGCTGCCCGGTTTGTCATCGCGGGGGTGGGCAACATGTTGCGGACCGACGACGGTGTGGGGGTGGCGGCGGTGCGCCGGTTGCAGGCCGAGAACGAGCGCCACCCGCTGCCGGACACGCGTTTGGTCGAGGTGGGCACAGACGTGGAGACGGGTCTGGCGGCGATCCAAGGGGCGGAACGGGTGTTGATTGTCGATGCGGCGCGCGGCGGACAGATGCCGGGGACGCTGTACCTGCGTCCGGCAGTTGGCGATGATGGGCAAGAAACGGGGGCGTGCGTCTGCCGGTCGATCCACGCCGTGGGACTGGCTCAGGCGCTCCGAATGCCTGGCGCGGTTGTGCCGGCGCCGGCCGTGACCGTGTTGGGGGTCGAACCGGACAGCTTGGACTATGGGATCGGGCTCACGCCTCGGGTGGAAGGCGCCCTGGGCGCGATCGTGCGCTTGGCGCGAGAGACGATCGCGAGTTGGCGGGGCCTGATGTGCTGGGCTGTGGGCTTTCTGTTGCTGGCCGTGGGACTCGAACCGGCCCGAGCGGCCGCCACCGATGGTGCCGTCACGTTCACGGTCACAACCAAGACGGTCGGGGGTCGATATGCGCCGAGGCACGTGTTGGCGATCTGGGTTGCGGATGCAAACACGAACTTTGTCAAGACTCTGAAGCGGCAGGCTGCCACTCGGATTCAGCATCTGTACAAATGGAACGTGGCGCGCAACGGGTACAGCGTGGTCGATGGCGTCTCGGGCGCGACGCTCAACGCGCACACCACGCACACGGTCACGTGGGATTGCCGGGATCGGAATGGCGCTGTTTTGGAAGACGGGACCTACCGTTTCATGGTCGAGTTGAGCGAGGCCAATGCCCAGGGACCATGGACAACGAACAGCCTGCCGTTCACCAAAGGCACTGTTGGTTTCACCAATAGCCTGGCTAACCAGACCGCCTTCGCCGGGATGTCCATTCGATTTGTGCCCGCCGCGCCCTCGGCGCCGGACCTGGCATTGGCGGCCCTGGAACCGGGCGTGGTGGTGCTCGACCGGCCCGCGAATCTGAGTCTGACGGTGTCGAACAAAACGTCGCTTCCTGCCAACTCGGTGGCTTTGACGGTCACGAACCGGGCCACCGGCCAGCTTGTGGCCGCTCGGACCCTGGCATCGGTCGCCGCCAATTCGGCGGTGACGGTCAGCGACCTGACGTGGGACACGGCGGGGCTTGTGCCGGGCGTCTATGCGCTGGAAGCATACGCCGCCCCGTTGGCGGGCGAAACCGCCGTTGCGGATAACATTCTGGCACGCAACATCACACTGCGTTACGCGGTCCATGACGTGGCTGTGACGGCCTTTGGGTTGCCGGCTGCTGTCTTTCCCGGTGCGCCCACCAACATCAGCGTGACGGTGAGGAATGCAGGGGACCACGTCGAAACCGTGGATGTGGTGGTGCGCGACCAGACCGACGGGGTGGTTCTCGGCACCGATCGGGTTTCGAGTTTGGGCCCCGCTGCCGTCTTGCAGGTGGTTCTCCCATGGAACCCGGCCGGTGCCTCGCTCGGCTACCATATGATCGATGCCCAGGCGGGGCCGGTCCTCGAGGAAACGGAACTGGCGGACAACACGGTTCGGATGGCTGTGCCCGTGGCTCTGGGGCTGCAGACAAACACATTCATCGCGAAGGGGAGTCGGTGGCGATACCATGACGGCGGCATTGATCTGACCCAGGCCCCGTGGAATGCAT
>DAOOQY010000142.1:0-8549 GCA_035389025.1 Verrucomicrobiota bacterium | reverse complement strand
CGCCAGAGGCGGTGGTTCCCTATGTCCCATCGGTAAAAGAAGATCTCGCAGGCCTTGTAGTCGATGTAGTTGGGCACTTCCATCAGGGTGGCGACGCGGGCGTAGTGCGCGGGGTCGGCCAGGTCGTGAGTTGCGATGAAATCGATCATGGCCTGGTAATGCATCGTGTCCCCGGCCTTGGGCGCGGCGTATCCTTCGAGGTAGTCGATGGCGTCCTCGGCGCGGTCGGCGTAGTGCGCGACGAACTGGGCGTCTTCCTTTTCCTTCAGGTAATGGAGCCCCCAGTACTCGCCGTTGATGAACAGGACGCAGGCGCGGGCGGCCTGGGATTCGGCCCCCGTCTCGGCCGCGAGGCTTTGCATGAGTTCGTCGCGCATGAATGCCGTGGGCTGGTCATGCCCGGTGGGCCGAAGGAGAAAGTGCTCGAATTCATCGCGGGCGCGATCGGGAAAGAGCCGATAGCGGAACGGCTGACGCCCGCGTCCGCCGGTGCCGTCGAGGTCAAGTCCTTTGATTGGGAATCCCTGCGAGGTGTTGCCGTGAATCTTGACGTCGATTTCCTGGGCGAAGGCCGGCTGATTGCCGGTCTCGTAGAGTTCGACGTGGGCGGGGCGTTCCCACTCGGGGCCGCGTTGGGAGTAGTTGCCGTTGGGGGCGTCGCCGGGCACATAGATGCCGGTGGCGTGATCGAACAGATTCGCGCGGTCGGTGGCCAGGGACACCACCGGCAGCGAGTATCGGGCGCGTCCGCGGGGATCGACCCAGAAGGTGCGGGTGACGGTCGGGCTGGGCAGCGTGCCGGACTTGAAGGCGCGGGCCCGCACGACCCAGCCCTTGAAAACCTCGCCGGCGGGCGGCGGTCCTCCGGGCACGGTCGGAATCATCGAGATGTCGTTGGGCGTGCCGATGCGGCTCGCGATCCGCAGGGGCTCCGCGTAGCGGGGCGATGTTTCGTCCGGATCGGACCCATCGAGCGTGTAATGGATGCGCGCGTCCGCATTGGTGATGCTCAGGCGAAGGTCGAACCCGTTGGCATGAAAACCGCCCGGATGCGAGAACACCGGCGCGTCCAGCAGTTCCGTGGCGCCCGGCGTGGTGTTGGGTGCGCCGGGGGTCGGTTCTCGGAAGAAGACAAAGCCGCCTGAGCCGTCCGGTTGGCGACCGTAAGAAATGTCGCGGGCGATGGGGCCAAAGCGGACGGAATCGGCGACCGTCGCGTCGGGCCGGGCGAGTTGGAGTTCCTCGCCCTCGCCGCTGAGTTGGAAGTTGGTGTGGCGCGGTTGGGTGACGGCGATGCCGTATTTGCCGGAAAGGAATTGGGCGAGGCCGCGCCGTTCGTTTTCGGCGAGCGGGCGGTCATAGAGCAGGACCTCGGCCAGGTCGCCGTCGAATGTGCCGTACGCGCCGAGCCCGATCTCGACCGGTGCCGTCACGAGGGCCCGGGGCGAGGCCATGCCGGCGCGCGCGGCGAGGCCCTGGACATCGAGGCTCAGATGTTTGGCGTCGTAGTGGACGCCCACCAGGACGTTGCCCGGCCCGAGCGGCCCGGCGTAGACAGCCAGGGCGGGCATGTAGCCTGAGCCGTGCTCGTACACGGCGACGCCGTTTGTCCCCACGGAGAGTCCGGCGCCCGCGTTCGCGTCGCCGCCGTGTTGCGCGCCGAACAGGTAGCGCTGGCCCGCCACGCCGCCCACGCCGGTCTTGCCCTCGGGATCGGTCTCGTGGGGGCGGGCGGTGCGAAAGACGGCAAGGAGCGAGAAGCTGTTGGTGGCGAGGGGGCGGGGGAGCCGCAACTGGTCATCCACGCCGTCAAAGCGGAGCGCGGGCGTGCCGGTGGGCCCGGCGGCGAGCCACGTCGGTTGGCTGGCATCGGTGGTCTGGACGGCATGGTTTCCCGCGCCGCTCTGATCGCGCCACTGCCGCACGTAGACGGTGGCGCCGTCGCGTCGGACTTGAGTCGAGGAATCGGGATCGACGGCGTCGGCGCGCAGCCACAGGCGCAAGCCGGGGACGGCCTCGGGTCCGAGGGAATCGACGCGGGCGGGCTGTCGATCCTTGCCCGACGCGAAGACCAGCAGATGCTTTCCGGCCTCGATCACGGCATCGCGAAACACCCATTTGAAAGGGCGCCGCGCGTCGTCCGACACGCCCCAGCCATTCAGGCTGACCGCGTTGGGCGTGGGGTTGAACAGTTCGAACCAGTCCGGAAAATCGCCGTTCTCGTCGGCGGGGTTGGCGCCGTTCGAACTCATGAGTTCGTTGATGCGAATCTCCTGGGCGCGTGCGACAGCCGGATCGAGATCGAGCAGCGCCGGCAGCCAGGCAGCGGCTGCGATGGCGATCAGCGGCACAGAACGGCAAGTCATGCAATACACGCGAGCATCCTTGAAACCCGAAGCCTCGGGCAGTCAAGCCAAGTTTTGGACGAACGGAATCCAGGCCCTCGTCGGCCTGCATGCCGGAGTTTGCGCACCGGCGCGCACGATTTGCGCATGTGGAGAGCCGGTTTCGGGGCGGTCCCGGCGGATTTTGGGCGGATTTGAGCAGTTTTTGGGGCTGGCATCCTTTCTGCGTATCCGGGTCTGCGCGGGCTGCCAGAGGGCTGGAATTGAAACAAACGTGGGCATTTCAGTGTCCTTGCTGAGCAGCGCGCAGAGAACGAAGAACCGATGGAACCGATATGCCAGTGCTTGCCAAATCTCGCGGGATCGTCATGCGGACATTGATCGATCGAACGTTCGGAAGGCATTTCCACGCCATTTACGGCGATTCCGAATTGGTCATCGCCCTCAACCCGATGCGGGTGCTGCAAGGGGACGTGCCGGCGTGGGTGCGGGCCTGGGCGCTGGATTGGGTGAAGACGCATCAAGGCGACTTTCGCCCCGTTTCGAGCGGCCGGCCCGGTCCGGACGTTTCATGGAGTCTGGACCGCCGCGAGGCTGGAAGTTGCCTGAGGTGGGCCAGCGCGATGCAGGGCGGTCATCTGACCCGGTGTTCAATGTGGTGACACCACCACACCGTGTTGCGTGAGAACTCATGGAGGGGACGCTGGTGGAATTCCCTACCCTTCAGGCTCGTGCTTTGCCACACTGGCGTCGCATTTGACTCGATGACGGACGACGCAAAGCCATGAGCACAGTTCCGGTGAATCCAGACGCGGTTCCGACTCCTTCGGACTTCATTCGCGACATCGTTGCAGCCGACGCGCGGGCGGGGAAGTACAGTCAGATTGTGACGCGGTTTCCGCCGGAGCCCAACGGGTACCTGCACATTGGACACGCGAAGTCGATCTGCCTGAATTTTGGCATCGCGCGCGAGTTTGGAGGGGTGTGCAACCTGCGGATGGACGACACCAACCCGACCAAGGAAGAGGTCGAGTACGTCGAGTCGATTCTCGAGGACGTGAAGTGGCTGATTGCGGGGTGGGCGGACGATCGGATCGGTTTGAAGCGCAGGGGTCAGACGCCCGACCGGCTGGTTCGCGACGGTCATCCGGATTTCCATCTTGGGGCGGTTCCGCGGGATCGTCTGCCCGCGACGGAGGTCGAGCCGTTCTATGCGTCGGACTACTTCGCCCAGCTTTACGAGTACGCGCTTGAACTGATCCGCCGGGGCCGGGCCTATGTGTGCGACCTCTCTCCGGGCGACACCGACGCCTACCGCGGGGCGCCGGATCGCGCGGGGCAGGACAGCCCGTTTCGGAACCGGACGGTGGCGGAGAATCTCGATCTATTCCAGCGCATGAAGGCGGGGGAGTTCCCGGACGGCACGCGGACGCTGCGGGCGCGGATTGACATGGCGTCGCCGAACGTCTGGATGCGCGATCCGGTGCTCTACCGCATCCGGCACGCGGAGCATCACCACACGGGGGATGCCTGGCGCATATACCCGATGTACGACTTCGCCCATTGCCTGAGCGATTACATCGAGGGGATCACACACTCGATTTGCACGCTCGAGTTCGAGGTCCACCGCCCCCTCTACGACTGGATTCTCGAAGCGCTCGATCTGCCGCGTCCGCTGCCCCACCAGTACGAGTTCGCGCGCCTGAGCCTCACTTACACGGTGATGAGCAAGCGCAAGCTGCTGCAACTGGTCAGCGAGGGGCGGGTGAAGGGATGGGACGATCCTCGGATGCCGACCATTTCCGGCCTGAGGCGGCGCGGCGTGACGGCCACGGCATTGCGGCGCTTCGCGTACAACATCGGGGTGACCAAGTACAACGGGGTGACCGACGTCGCGGTGCTCGAGCACGCGATCCGGGAGGAGTTGAACCGCGAGGGCCAACGCCGGCTCGGCGTGCTGCGCCCGCTCAAGGTCGTGCTCACGAACTACCCCGACGGGAAGGTCGAGACGGTCGATGCCGTCAACAACCCCGAGAATCCGGCCGCGGGCCGACGCCCCGTCCCGTTCGGCCGCGAACTGTACATCGAGCGCGACGATTTCATGGAGACGCCGCCCCCGAAGTTCTTTCGGCTGCGACCCGGGGGCGAGGTCCGGCTGAAGTATGCGTACATTGTCCGGTGCGACGAGGTGGTCAAGGACGCATCGGGCAACATCGTCGAACTGCGCTGCACGGCGGACCTCGAGTCCAGGAGCGGGGGCGCGCATGCGGACCGGAAGGTGAAGGGGACCGTTCATTGGGTCAGCGCGGCTGAGGCCGTCGAGGCCGAGGTGCGCCTGTACGATCGCCTTTTCACGGTTCCGCAGCCGGACAGCGGGGGCGACGGGGTCGATTTCAAGACGTTTCTCAATCCGCACTCGATCGAGACGGTGCGGGCCAGGCTCGAACCGTCGCTTGCCGGGGCGGACCCGGCGGGGCGTTACCAGTTCGAGCGGCTTGGCTATTTCTGCCTCGATCCCGATTCCCGGCGCGGACAACTCGTCTTCAACCGGATCATCCCCCTGAAGGACAGTTGGGCCAAGGAAGCCGGCAAATAGAGGCCTGTATGAACCGATCACGTCGTGCCCGATGCTCCGCTCCGAGCCGCCTGGTGTCGCCCCGTGTCGTCCTGAGCGCCCTCCTCGCGGCCTCTGTTTGGTGCGGGTCCGCGGCCGAACCCTCCGGGCGCCCGGACATCCTGATCGCGGACTTCGAGCGTGCCGATTACGGCGACTGGACGGCGACCGGTGAGGCCTTTGGGCCGGGGCCTGCGCGCGGCGCTTTGCCCGATCAGATGGCCGTGGAGGGTTACCTCGGGGAGCGCCTGGTGAACTCGTTCTTCAAAGGTGACGGCACCACCGGGACGCTTACGTCGCCGCCCCTCCGGCTCGATCGGCGCTATCTCCAGTTCCTGATGGGTGGTGGCATGCATCCCGGCCAGGCGTGCATGAACCTGGTCCTGGACGGGCAGGTTGTGCGCAGCGCCACGGGTCCGAACGACCGGCCGGGCGGCAGCGAGCGTCTCGATTGGCAACAGTGGGATGTGGGCGAGTTCGGTGGGCTCGAGGCCAGGCTGCGGATTGTGGACAGTGCCACCGGCGGTTGGGGCCATATCAACGTCGACCACATCCGTCTGAGCGACCGCCCGCTTCCCGGTCTCCTGACCAACGTGGCGCGCGCGTTCACGGTCGAAGCGCGGTACCTGAATCTGCCGGTCAAGCAGCGGGCTCCCAAACGCCGGGTTCGAATGGAGATCGAGAGCCGCGTGGTTCGCGAATTCGAGATCGAGCTGGCCGATGCGGCGCCCGATTTTTGGGTGTTTCTGGATTTGGGGCCGTTCGAGGGGCGGCGCGGGGCGCTTGTGGTGGATCGGCTGCCGGAGGATTCGAAGGCGCTCGACCTGATCGATCAGACCGACGCCTTTCGCGGCGCGGACGGGCTCTATGGCGAGCCGCTCCGGCCCCAGTTCCACTTCTCCTCACGGCGCGGATGGAACAACGATCCGAACGGCTTGGTGTATTACGGGGGCGAGTACCATCTGTTCTACCAGCACAATCCGTACGGTTGGGACTGGGGCAACATGCACTGGGGGCACGCCGTCAGCGCCGATCTGGTACACTGGCGCGAGCTGCCGATCGCTCTCTACCCCGTGGCCTATGGGGACTGGGCCTTTTCGGGCAGCGCTGTCGTGGACGCCCGGAACACGGGCGGATTCAAGACGGGCGGCGAAGAGGTCCTGGTTGCCGCCTACACGAGCACGGGCCGCGGCGAGTGCATCGTTTCCTCGAACGATCGCGGACGCTCCTGGACCGAGTACGCCGGGAACCCGGTCGTCAAACACGAGGGACGCGATCCCCGGCTTTTCTGGCACGCCCCGACCGGGCGCTGGTGCATGGCGGTCTACGACGAATTCCAGGGCGGACGCTGGATTGCGTTTTACAGTTCGCCGGATCTCAAAGCGTGGACGTTTCACAGCCGGATCGAGGGGTTTTTCGAGTGCCCGGACATTTTTGAACTGCCGGTCGACGCGCAAGCGGGGCAGGGGACGGACGCCGGCGGCGCGTTTTCGAAGTGGGTTCTGACCGCTGCGAGCAGCGCATATCGGTTGGGGCAGTTTGATGGCAGGGTGTTTACGCCCGAGACGCCGATGCTGCCCGGGCATCGGGGCGAGTCGTTTTATGCCGCGCAGACGTACAGCGACATGCCCGATGGACGGCGGGTGCAGATTGGATGGGGCCAGATGGCGACGCCGGGGATGCCGTTCAACCAGATGATGACGTTCCCGTGCGAATTGAGTTTGCGGACGACGGGCGAGGGGGTGCGCCTTTGCTGGCAACCAGTCCGGGAACTCGAACGGCTCCGAGCGCGCACGCACACGTTCGATCCGCGGGCGCTCGAACCGGGTGACAACCCGCTGGCGAACCTGAGCGTCGGTCTGCACGAGACGCGGATCGAGGTGAATCCAGACAGCGCGTCCACTCTCAGGCTGTCGGTTGGCGGCATCGATGTGATTTACGACGCGGGGGCGCGGGAGTTGATCTGCAAGAAGCACCGCGCCCCGTTGCGCCCGCGCGATGGGCGGGTATCGCTGCGGGTCCTGGTGGACCGCACGTCGATCGAGATTTTCGGGAACGAAGGCGAGGTGTACATGCCGGTTTACCGCCCTCCCGAGCTGAGCGGGACGAGGTCGGTCGGACTGCGGGCTGAGGGCGGCGTGGCTCGCGTGCTGTCGCTCGAGGTGAACGAACTGAAGTCGATCTGGCTTCAGGCTCAGGAGGGCGCCGCGGGCTCCGCGGCGGCGGCGGCGTCCAGTCCGGCGATGAGGTAGAGGTTCAGGGGCCCCTTGCCCTTGACCTCGATTGCGCCCCGCGGCTCGCATCGGCACCAGTTCCGGATGCGGCGGAAGACAGCGTCGGTGATTTGAATACGGCCGGCGACGCCGTGGGATTCGAGTCGGCTGGCGGTGTTGACGGTGTCGCCCCAGATGTCGTAACTGAACTTGCGGAGGCCGATGACGCCCGCCACGACGCTTCCGGCATGGAGCCCCATGCGCAGTTGGAGGCCGCCCCATTCGGCGCTCATGGCGTTGGCGGCGGCCTGCATGGCGAGCGCCAGGCGCACCATGCGTTCGAGATGATCGGGCTGGGATCGAGGCAGGCTGCCGGCCACCATGTAAGCGTCGCCGATGGTCTTGATCTTTTCGAGTCCGTGTTGATCGACCAGTTCATCGAATCGGGAGAAGACGCGGTTGAGCAGGCCGATCAGCTCGCCGGGCGCAAGGCGGGCCGAGAGCGGCGTGAAGCCGGCGATGTCGGCGAACAGGACGGAGACGTCGTCGAATCGTTCGGCGATGATGCCGGGTTTCTTCTTGAGCCTGTCCGCGATCGGTTCCGGCAGGACATTGAGCAGGAGCCGCGCGTTCTCCTTGTTGAGGCGGTCGATGGTGAGGTGCGTGCGCACGCGCGCCAGGAGTTCGCAGGCGTTGAAAGGCTTGGCCACATAATCGACCGCCCCGAGTTCGAAGCCGCGCACGATGTCCGCGGTGTCGGTCCTGGCGGTGAGGAAGATGATGGGCAACCCGCTCCAGGCGGACGATGCCTTGATCTGCCGGCAGGTCTCATAGCCGTCCATCTCCGGCATCATGACGTCCATGAGCACGAGGTCCGGGCGCATGGTCTCGATGACGTGCAGCGCCTGGCGCCCGTTGGTGGCGACGCAAATCTGGTATCCCTGTTCCCTGAGGATGGCGGCGAGGCTTTGGATATTGGCCGGGGCGTCTTCGACAATCAGGATGCGGCCCTCGGCTGCGGGAGACACAGTGTTCATGGGGAAAGAAGGCCCTTTGGCTCCGCGGCCTGCCGGAGTCGGGCGAGGGCTTCGGCGAACGCGAACGCGCCCACCTCGCGCTCGAACGCGGCGAATGCCTCGCCCGGGAACAGCGCCCGGAAGACGTCACGCTCCGTTTCCAGACACTCCGTGGCGGCGGGATCGAATCGAGAGAGCAGCCCGATCATCTCCTCGACCGCCCGCCTGGTTCGCGCCGGGTCGGGCGGAGGCGCTCCGGAGCCGGTCGGGGGCGTTGGTCGATCCGGCGGCAGAGCGGCGCGCAATCGAGTGACGAAGTCATCGAGAGCGCCCCATCACACCCGATCCAGCCGCAGCCAGC
>DAOOQY010000141.1:0-8587 GCA_035389025.1 Verrucomicrobiota bacterium | reverse complement strand
CCGCGCAGGTTCAACTGCACCAGCGCCAGGTACGCCACAACGGGGGTGGCCAGGAGCAAGAACGCCGGCAAACCTGTTTGCGCCAGCGCCTGCCAGAACGGGTGCTGGGGGCTGCCCCGGCGCAACAGGCTGCACACCAGGCGCAGCAACAGCCCGACCCCAGCCAGCAGCAGCGCCAAACCAATCCACTTCCAGAGCGCCTGGCCGGCGAGCGGGGCGCGCAGCCACGACGGCAGTCCCCGAATCCAGGCATGCGGCACCATCCAGCCACCGCCCGTGGTCACCAACTCCTGCAGGTTCTCAACGGGAACCGGACGCGTGTAGGCCAATCCCCGCACTCGATCATAAAACTCGCCAGCCCGGTTCACCGTGTCCGCACTGAACAAGAACTCGCCGCGGCGGCGTCCGGCCGCCATCCGCTCGAGCACAATCTCGGTGTCCGGAATGACCCAATACACAACGTTGGTTCCGAGTGTCGAAAGCCCTTCGGCACTGTCGGGAATCGCGTCGTAGGTCGGAAGGGGAATCCGGCTCAATGTGGTGTAAAGGGCGAAGGCCGCCGCCCGTCCGCTCTTGGCGCGAGCCGCCGGCGGCATCCCGCTCAAATCCAAACCGCCGACGGCAACGTCCGACATTGTGAGCAACCGCTGAAACCCGGCGCGCGAGGGCGACTCCATGTATTCCTTGGCCAGGAACGAGCCAGTAGCATCAATCGACTCGAGAAACGTCCGCAAGGCCGCGCGCGGACTCGATCGGTCGGGTGGCTTGAGCGGACTTGCCGCCTCCTGAGATCGAACCGTCTCCCCGGCCAGGCCAAACGCCGCCGCGGCCGCAAGACAAAGACGCAACAGCCCCCGGCGTCGCCCCCGCGTAGGGATGCTCTTCGGAATCATGGTTGGAATAGCCTACAGGACCACCCCCCAAGCGTCGAGCCCCCTTCGCAACCCTCTGCACGGCCGATAATCGCTCGACGCGCCCACCTGTAACCATGTATCTCCAACCATCTCTATGACCGCAACCGTTCAAGTCAGCATCCATCCCAGCCAATTCCCGGATGCGGTGCGCGGTGATCTCCTGGACTCCCTGCGCCAAGGCGCCATCAACCACAAGTTCCACTACGACAGCATCAAGCAGGCCCAGAAATGGCTGGCGCTGCACGACGCCTGCTCGCCGGCGCGCACACGCCCCGAAGTCGCCGCCGCCTACCACCGTGCGTTCGAGCAGACTTCGAGAATCGTCAGCCCCGGAACGGTGCACATCATTGGCCTGGGTTGTGGCGGCGGCGCGAAGGACTGCGCCCTGCTCAGCCGCCTCCAAGGAAACGCACCGTCTTACACGCCGATAGATGTCAGCACCGCTCTCGTCCTGACATCCTGGCAGGCCGCCCGCTCCATCATCCCCCCTGAACGCTGCTTTCCCCTCGTGTGCGACCTGGCAAAGGCGGACGATCTGCCGTCCATCCTCGATGCACAGCCCATCTCCCACGCCACGCGCCTTGTCACCTTCTTCGGCATGTTGCCCAATTTCGAGCCTGAGACGATTCTGCCCAGGCTGGCGGCTCTAATCCGGCCTGGCGATCTCCTGCTCTGCAGCGCCAATCTCGCGCCGGGCTCCAATTACCAAGAAGGGGTGGCTCGGGTGCTGCCGCTCTACGACAACGGGCTGACGCGCGAGTGGCTTCTGATGTTCCTGTCGGACCTGGGTGTCGACCCCCGCGATGGAACGACGACCTTCCGGATCGAAGAGCATCCTCCCGGATCGGGGCTGCTGCGCATCGCCGCTTCGTTCGAATTCGTTCGCCGCAAGAATCTCCGCATCGACTCGCACACATTCACCTTTCAACCGACCGATCTGCTGCGTCTCTTCTTCTCGTACCGGCATACGCCTGAATTGGTGGAACGTTTGCTCGCCGCACATGGCCTGCCAGTCTCGGACAAGTATATCTCGCCCTGTGGCGAGGAAGGCCTCTTCCTTGCGCGTCGTCCGTGGCCGCGGACGTGAGTCCGCGCCCTGGTGCGGACACCGGGGCGACCTAACGACCAGTATAGGAGATCCGCGCCAGTGACGCCTGACCTGCAACTGCGACGCGATCGCGGGATTCGGTGCAGCCGGCTTGTTCGCCCTTGACCGAGGCGCAACCAACCATGAAGAACGCAAAGGACTCAATCGCCAGGACACACCACCCCCCGGGGGGGGCGACACACCGCCTCTCTCCCTCTCCATCTGTGTTCCGCCCTGAATCTGTGTGGAGACCCTCACCGATTGAGTGCGCAGACAGTCCCCACACCGATTCAGGGCGGAACACAGATTGGCACCGAGACGATGATGCCGCTAACGGCATCCACGCCGCCTTGTGTTCTCTGTGCTCTTTGTGGTTCATGCCCGTCTCTGTGCGGTCGAGCTTGCCGCGGCTGCTTCGGGCGAACAGGATTACATGGGGAGAGACGTTGACCATCGTTTCAATCCGCGCCCCGGTGCGGACACCGGGGCGACCGGTGGCACCCCTGGCGACATCAGCTTTCGAGCGGTTTCAATCCGCGCCCCGGTGCGGACACCGGGGCGACCAATCGGACACTGCGGGACTTAGGCACAGCGGGCTGTTTCAATCCGCGCCCCGGTGCGGACACCGGGGCGACCGACCGGGTTCGGATACCTCGACAAGATGATCATGGTTTCAATCCGCGCCCCGGTGCGGACACCGGGGCGACCACGCGGCGGTCTGGATCGGAGCGCATGAGCTTTGTTTCAATCCGCGCCCCGGTGCGGACACCGGGGCGACACTTTCAAAGCGGATAGCCTCCGGGATGGATCACGCAGTTTCAATCCGCGCCCCGGTGCGGACACCGGGGCGACTCCTGAAGCACTTCCGCGTGGACTTTGCGATCAAGTTTCAATCCGCGCCCCGGTGCGAACACCGGGGCGACTCCTGGCTATTGGCGAAACCGAACGGCACAGGAGAGTTTCAATCCGCGCCCCGGTGCGAACACCGGGGCGACTTGCCACCGCACCAGGTCGCGGCAGGCGGCAACGAGTTTCAATCCGCGCCCCGGTGCGAACACCGGGGCGACTCGGTATGCGGCGCTACGGTCCGAAATGGACCAAGTTTCAATCCGCGCCCCGGTGCGAACACCGGGGCGACCCGATGTCGAGCCGGGCAGCGTCGCCGAGGACAGGGGGTTTCAATCCGCGCCCCGGTGCGAACACCGGGGCGACACAGTACCGCAAAATGCTTACGCCTGATTCGGTGTCAGTTTCAATCCGCGCCCCGGTGCGAACACCGGGGCGACCGGGCCGAGTCGGTCCAGCATTGTCACCAGTCGAGTTTCAATCCGCGCCCCGGTGCGAACACCGGGGCGACCGGCTGCCGACCGCGACCCGTTCGCGGAACTGCTCGCGTTTCAATCCGCGCCCCGGTGCGAACACCGGGGCGACCGGCTTTTTGTGCCGATGAATCCGCGACGATCAAGTTTCAATCCGCGCCCCGGTGCGAACACCGGGGCGACCTGAGGGACTCGGTCGAGGAGTACCGAAAAATGATGTTTCAATCCGCGCCCCGGTGCGAACACCGGGGCGACCAACCGCTCGACGGATTCCTCCGTAAGCTCGGCAAGTTTCAATCCGCGCCCCGGTGCGAACACCGGGGCGACCTCCAGTTCCCGCGCCACCCATCGCACAGCAGCGACGTTTCAATCCGCGCCCCGGTGCGAACACCGGGGCGACGAGGTGTTTCTCCAGTGAAACTAGTGTGTCTTGGAGTTTCAATCCGCGCCCCGGTGCGAACACCGGGGCGACCAGTCATCCATTGGGCATTGTGCCGCCCTATTTGCAGTTTCAATCCGCGCCCCGGTGCGAACACCGGGGCGACGCATGTGCGATGGTTTCTCACGCCGGAGGAGTTGACGTTTCAATCCGCGCCCCGGTGCGAACACCGGGGCGACTTGATTACACCTGATTCGGTGTCAGGTGAAGCTGCTGTTTCAATCCGCGCCCCGGTGCGAACACCGGGGCGACCGCGGCCGGCCCTTCCGGTTCGGCCGCAGGACGTTACTAGCCCACTTCCGCGAACTTGCCAATCCACATTCGATCGACCGAGGTTGATATGTCAAAGAACTGGCGAGACGTATTTGTTTTGCTCGGCTTTTCGCCCGGCGCGAAACACGGGGGGTCAAGCCGGCACTGGGGGTTCGCGGAAAGGTGTTCACAGGATCAACGGCTCGGTCAGGTCCACCGGCTTGGCCACCCCGTGATGTTCGGTGCGGGCGGCAGCGGAGGCATCCAGGAAGTAGAAGCGCAGGGAGTCTTCCTCCTCCTTGTACTCGAGCAGCAGGCGTGCGCGCAGGCTCACCCATTCCTTCTGCCCAACTTGGCACTCGAAGACGGATTTCTGGACGCGCGTGCCATAGTCCTCGCATGCTCGTGCAACGCGCCGCAATCGGCGGCGTCCGGTCGCTTCCACAGTCGAGACGTCGTAGGTGACGAGGATCAGCATGGCGCGTGGATTGGGTTGGGTCCGGGTGTTGCCTGCTGTTTCGCCGGTTTGCGGCTATTTTGGCACGAGCGGCATGTAGTCGGGCAGGTCGCCCCGCAGATGGCGGGCCAGGATGCGGGCCTGGACAAAGGGCATTTGGGCCACCCGGAGGTTCTGTCCGAGCAAGGGGTGGTTGAGGCTTTCCTGCTTGCGCTCCTGGTAGGCCTTGATCACGCGCTTGCGCCCGGCTTCCGTGAACTCGACCGCGCCCCCTTCTCGGACCACGAAGTCCCCGGGGCCGACCTGCTGCCGGTTAATCAGGGTGACTGCGAGGCGGTCGGCCAGCCAGGGACGGAACTCCTCCATGAGGTCGAGCGCGAGCGAGGGGCGGTTGGGGCGGTCCGCATGCAGGAAGCCCACGAACGGGTCCAGGCCGACCGCTGTCAATGCGGCCACGCAATCGTGCCGGACCAGGGCGTAGAGGAACGACAGCAGGCAGTTGACGCGGTCACGGGGCGGACGGCGGCTGCGCGTTGTGAAGGCGAACGCGTCCCGTTGTTGTTTGAGCAGGAGGGTGAACACGGAGAAGTACTGCTGCGATCCCATCCCCTCCGCGCCGCGGATGGTGTCGAGCGGGCTTGTTGCCGGCGAAAGGTCCCCCAGGTACTGGAGTTGGCGGGCGAGCCCATCGACCACCTCCTGCAAGCGGGTCTGCTCGACCTCGGTGTCCGTCTCGCGCCCCGCGCGCAGGAGGCTGTTGCGGGAGTTTTGGAGTTTGCCGCCCACGATTTGCCGGGCGATCGCAGCGCTCTTCGCCGGGTTGTCCGCCGCCCGAAACTGCGTCCGGCGCAGGGTGACGCTGGTATCGGCCACCCCGGTCAGCCGGGCTTGAAAATGGCCGTGATCCGTCAGGAAGTTCACCCCCACGCCGTGGTCCCAGCACAAATTCAGCGCCGGCGGGCTGACGGCGCTGGCGCCGAACACGCACACCGACTCGAGGTGATGGATTGGGATCGACAGCTTGCGCCAATCGGTCGCCTTATCACGCGACCGCTCCTCCTCGGGCAGGTCCGCCGGGTAGACCGGGACTTCGGCGATCAGCGTCAGATGATCGCGGCTCAGGTAGCTGCCGCGCGTGATGAGGTAGAGGGTGTTCTGCTGAATGTCGGCCATGAGATTCAGGTCTGAAACAAAGCCCGACTGGCCTGCGCCAGCGCGGCGGGTTGCGACGTGACTTGCGGGAGGCAGACTTTGTAGAGGGAGCACTCCTCACAGGCGTTCTTCAAGACAGCGGGCGGCAATGACGGTTCGGGTCCCGCGGAGAGCAGGGCGTGGAGTTCGCTGATCGCTTCCTCGGTGAGTCTTCGAAGTTCCGGCGTGAACTCGACCTGGCGCCGGCGTTTGCTGTCCGCGTGGAAGACGGCGCCGCGGGGCACCGGGATTCCGAACATCTCCTCGAGGCAGAGCGCCTGGGCGCAGAGTTGGGCGTCGTCGTTCTCCCACCGGCGCCGCCGGCCCAGCTTGAACTCGACCGGGAACAGGGATGTGGGCTGGAGCTGTCCGCGGGAAGGGCGTCCCGCGGGTTCCATCTCGACGATGTCGCATTTGCCGTTGAGGCCCAGCCGTCCGGAGAACACTGGCAGGGCGCGCAACAACGTCACGCCCTGCCTCACCTCGTAGCCGCGCAGGTCCGTGTGCTCGTGCACGATGTCGCCGCGCAGCGTGTGCTCGTTGGACTCGCGCCAGCCCTCGACCAGCTTCAACGCCGCCCGCCGCGCGCAGTAGAGGTGGTCGTTGAGGATGGAGAGGGGGAGGGCTTCCGTCATAGGATTGGCCCTCTGGGGATGTGCGGGAAGCCCCGCGCTCCGTGCCAGAAGCGGGGAATCAGGGCTTCAGGGGAGAGGAATACTTTGAAATCCATTGCGGGATGAGTTGATGGGCTTCCTCAGGCGGGAAGCGCTTGCCGGCATCCAGCGAAACGATCCCCTCCTCGACCGCCTGCCGGAATTCGAGCTCGTAGATGGCATCAGCAAGCGAGGCGTCCGGCGGCAGGGTCTCCGCCACCTCCAGTAGAATCTCTTTCGTGCTCATGGTCTCAGTCTATACCGCAAACGCTGGCTCATCGCCAGTTGGCTCCAAGGAGTCCGAGCTGCTCAACGGCCGACGGGAGTTCGTCCTGATTGACGGAGGTGGCATCGGCCAAGGTGGCGTCGGGAGGCAGTGTCTCGGACAATTCCCGCAGGATGTCTTTGGTGGTCATGGTGCGATTCCATACAGCAAGATGCCCCGCTCGCTGCGAGATGCCTCACAACAGCTCGATCAACTCGACACTCTTTGACAGACCTTCGCGGCTGATTGAAACGTCGTAGTCACCGGCAAAGGACCGCGGTGCTCGCCTCTCTGCCTTGACCCCGTCCTTCATCTGCACCACCACACGGTCAAAGAGCTGGTGGGCTGGCGCATTCCCAAGCGCGGACTGGTGCCTGAAAACGATCAACCTCCTTGGGGCCATCGTTCCGCGTGAGGCGGAGCGATCATGGTCGAACATCTGCGTGAGCGCCTGCCAGAAAAGAGCAAGATCGTCGTCGCTGAAGCCAGTCTCGTTCGCGAGATGCGCGCTGATGAAACCATGGCAGCGGTAAAGGCCGTAGGGGATGAGATTCTTGCGGCCCATTGTCTGATTCGGTGATTCCTCATCCTTGGCATCTGTCACCGCCATGCGCGTGATGCTTACATCGAGCGGCAGGATGGGATCAAGGCTCCGGCTGAAGCTGAGTTGCACGGGGCCGCGCACCTGGCCAGCGTTGTCTCCGGTGGACATGACAGCGCCAAAGGTACGGACGTCGTAGAACCGTTGGCACATGGCCGCTCGAGCAAGGCCGATCTGTTTGCGGGTCGGCCCTTTCTTTTTGTCCAGTGTTCCATAGGCGGGATCTTTCGAAGCTGCCTCGTGCCCTTGACCAATGAGCCTGTTCAGGACCTCTCCCTGGCGAACAAAGATATCGAACGGGGCTATGCCGCCCTTAGCCAGCAGCACGAAGTTGCGGACCTTCCGCTTGAGGCACACGTCGCTGACGAGGCCGTGCATGTCCTGGGGATCAATGCGTGGCGCGTTCGCTGCGTCGGGGTCGCCGTTCGGGTTGCCGTCTTTGCAGTCGAAGAGATAAACGAAGTCGTATCGGTTGTTCATGTGTTTGTTGCTGGGTGATCGTATGTGTGTTTTTGAAAGTGGGAATCGACCCGTCTATTTCGGTGTCTCGGCTTTCGCCTTGGCTTCTTTGCGTTCTGCTGATAGGCGGCGGTATTCGGCCTTCTGGTGGTAGTAGCCGAGGGCGAAGCGGCCTTGGCCTTCGAGATCAAGCGTAGGCGGGAACCGGTCGCCCAGCGTGCAAGTGATGGCCTCGATGTCCTTGCCGACATTGGTGGCCACACCGGCTTCCGCCTTGGCCAGATGGAACTGCGCGTTGCGGAACACACGCCCCATGACAAGCGCTGGCGTGGTGCTGGCGCTGGCGTAGTAACGCTCGACGACACCGGCGTTGACGCCGCCAAGGGCGAGATACTGGAGGCGGTCAAAGACTGCCAACAGGCGACCGCACAGGTAGGCGGGATCGCGGGATTCAGCATTCAAGCATTCAGTCATAGGTTCAGTCGTGTGTTGTTGGTTGTTTGTCGAAAGATTGGGGGAGCGAAGGAGGCAGGCTTTGATGAGCGCAATCCGGGCGGGGTTCAGCTTGTTTTCCTGGTCGAGCTGCTGTCGGCGCAGCGCTGCGCCCAGTGCCGATTGCGGCAGCGGTAGGGACCGCCCGCGCAAGGCGCAATGGAAGAGTTGAGTCGGAATCTGCGGAGGCAGTTCGGCAAGTTCGGCCCGGACCATGCCATAGAGCAGGGCACCGAATTTGAAATCCCGTTTCACACCCGTGCCGTCGAGCGGCACGATGGAAAGGTCTCCAAACCACTCCGCCACGTGATCCCTGACTTCCCGGACGGTGGATGCGAGCCAATCACGCACAACGATCCGTGCCCCGTTACCGGAGAGACTCAGGCAGTAGTAGGCGTTGGCGTTCTCGTCGAGGCCACTGACTTGCTCCCCATGATGAACGGAAGTGAGCAGCTTCT
>DAOOQY010000140.1:0-8623 GCA_035389025.1 Verrucomicrobiota bacterium | reverse complement strand
GGCGGGGTGGCCGGACTCGGCGGGCGGTGTGTACCCGGAGGAAGGCGGAGGCCGGGGCGGGGGCGGGGGGTTCAACTCTTCGCCAGCGCGCTCGATCTCCTCCTGCACCTCGCGCGACGCCTTCTTGAATTCCTTGATGCCCTGGCCCAAGCCCTTCGCGAAGTCGGGAATCTTCTTCGCTCCAAAGAGGATCAGCACTGCCAGGACAATCAGGATCAGCTCGGTGCCGCCCAAACCAAATGCTGCGAGAAAAGGAACCATAAAAGTCATGCCTTCGTGTCGGGTGTGTCTTTCGAAGTCTTCCTGAACTCCCTGATACCCTCGCCCAGACCCTTGGCGAATTCGGGAATCTTCTTCGCTCCGAACAGGATGAGGACGGCGACGAGCAACAAGACGATCTCGCCACCGCTCAATCCCCACACTGCCAGAATGCTATTCATATGCGTCAACCGACTGGAAGAAGCTAATCCACGCCCCCCGGCGTGTAAAGCGCCGAAAACCGCCTCCCTCGGCCATGCGGAGCGCGGAGCCCGACTCGGTTACTTGGGCGGAAGCAGCAGAATGAACTCAGCCCGCCGGTTTGCGGTCCAGGCCGCCTCGGTATGGCCCCCGTCCGCCGGACGGTCTTCGCCGAAACTGCGGGTGAAGATGCGTTCGGCAGAGATTCCGTAACCGATCAGGTACTCGCGTGTCGCCAGGGCGCGCCTTTCACCCAACGCGCGGTTATACTCCTCGGTGCCACGCTCGTCGCAGTGGCCGTCGATCATGAGCTTGGCCTCGGGCTTCGTCTTGAGATCGTCCCCGACCGCGTTGCATTGGGAATGCTGCGAGGTTCGCACGACCGAACTGTCGAACTCGAAGTAGATCGTCTGCCCGGCGAAGTGGCCGGTGTCGGGGATCATCCCTTCGATCGTCCCGATGTCCGCCTGCGGCGTGAAGCCGGTCGAAGGATCGGTGAGCGGCGTGGCAACCGCCGCCTCCCCTCCCCCCACATTGGCCCCCTCCGGCACGGTCGGCGGCGTGATCGGGCCGCGCCGTTCGGCGCCGCTCCCGGGCACCTGCGACCCCATCGACGCCAGAGGAGTCACTGGCTTCTTGGTCTTCTTGCAGCCGACACCACCAGCCGCCACAAACAAACCGATCAGGAGCAGATTCAGGAAAGCCGAGCGTTTCATAAATGCGTTAGACCGACAGATCATGTCTACCTGGCCCAGCTTGGCTGGGAGGAAATACCGATATTTTGAGCGACATCCTTGGACTGTTTGGTGGGGACGTCAAGCAAAGATAAGAACCGCTTTCCCCCACTGCCGCGCTTGGTGAAAATCAGTGTCCGGGCATTGGCCGCCCAGCAGGGATCCTCGCCCGATGTCAGCAGCTTCGCCTCGCCGCCGCCGGCCTTGACCAGGCAAATCTCGAATGCCCCCATTTGTGCCGTGAACGCGATGTACTTGCCGTCCGGCGACCAGTCCGGTTCGGTCGGGTTCACAACCCCCGAGGTTGCTATCCGCTGGATCGCGCCCCCATCCGAGGGCACCTGCGCCAGCGTGCGCCGGCCATCGATGCGCGTGGCAAAACAAATCGTCCGCCCATCCGGCGACCAACACGGAGAGGATTCGTCCTCGCGGGTTCGGGTCAGTTGCTTGAGCCCCGTCCCGTCGATGTTGGCCACGTACACATCCGGGCTGCCCGCCTTGCTCAAGACCATTGCCACCCGCCGCCCGTCCGGCGACACCGCCGGGCTGATGTTCGAGCCCGAGTACCGGGCCACCACCCGCCGCTCTTGCGAGTCCAGGTCGTGCGAGACAATGTCGGGATTGTTCAGCTTGTAGGTGGTGTAAACGAGCGTGCGGTGGCCCGGACGCCAGGTCGGCGCCGCCGCGATGCTCTTGTCCTGCGTGGCCGGCACCGCGCCGTGGCCGTCGTAGTCCGACACGTAAATCTCGCTGGTCTGGCCGTGGCTGACCTTGAAGGCGATCTTCGTGCGGGCGATGCCCGGCTTGCCCGTCACGGCAAGCACCACATCATCCGCCAGGGCGTGCGCCTGACTGCGCATGCTGCCTCCGCTGTAGGCCTTGGCGAACATGGTCGCCCGTTTCAGGGCGTCCGTGAGCCGCCCTTCAACCTGGCCCGAGTTGCCGCCCTTCAGAACGTATTGGCAACTCGAATCGCTCTCGCCGACGAACTTGAAGCCCGCGATCTCGAGATCGAACCGCAGCACGCCATCGACTTCGCCCGAGTACCCGCTCATCGCAATCGGAATGGGCGGCGTGGTCGACCACGCCTCTGCGGAGATGCGGATACGCTCGGCCTCGCCAGCCCGCGTTCCGACTCCGGCGCACCATCCGGCCAGTGCCAACGCAAACCCTAAGGAATATAAGCTTTTGATCATCCCGTGCCTTGTCTTGCCTTCAAATCGAACTCAATCAGAAAGGTCTTCCGCTCGTCTGTCGAGCCCTCGGGGAATGGACGCCCGATCGTTGTCACCCGGCCCAGCGCGGACGCCGCCGATTGGTCCAGTGCCTGCACCTTGGACCGTTCCACAATCTCGGCGGACACCACGCTCCCGTCACGGGCGATCACGACGCGGGCCGTCACCACGCTGCCGCGCTCGGGCACCTCGACCGGCGGACGCCAGGCGCGCTCGTAAACCATGCGGACGTACAGCCCGTAGCCCGCGTATGTCTCACCCCCGCCCCCCGGTCCATACGGAACCGCAACCACGCCGGGACCCGACAGATTGCCTTGCAGCTTGGAGAGAACGCCCCTGACCTGTCCGCTCCGGGCCTGGCGGGCGCGCGCGGCCTGTTGGGCGGCCTCGGCCTCCGCCTCGGCCTCCGCCTGCTCGGCCGCTCTCTTGCGTGCGGCGGCGTCATCCTGCGGCCTGCGCGTCACGAGGTTCTTGCTCACCTCGATCTTGCGTTTCGGCTTGGTCGGCGCCTTGTCGCTGAAACCCTCCGGGTCCGGCTCGGGCGGCTTCTGCGTCTCCACCTTCGCCGGCTTGGCTTGCGATTTCTTGACCACGGGGGCGGGCGTGGCGGCCTCCTCCTCTTTTGGAGGCGCCACCGGCTCGGGCTTCGGCTTCGGGGGGTCAGGGCGTGACGGGGGCGCCTGCACAGGCGAAGGTTCGGGCGCCGCCCCGCCCCTCGGGTCCCCGCCCCCCACCACGGCCGCGTCCACAAGCCGCATCGGGACGAAATCCAGGAGCGGCAGCACCACCGATTCCGGCTCGCGATGCGTCGCCTGGAAACCGGACCCGGCCACGAAGAGCACCAGCAGCAGGCCGTGCATGGCCGTCGACGCGAAGAAACACTTGTACCGCAGTCGATTCATGGTCGTCCCGCCGCCTCCGTGCGCAGGCTCAACCGCGTGATTCCGTTGCGCGTGCAGCGATCGATGACGGGGTAGAGATGCTTGGTCATGGCTTCCTCATCGGCCCGGATGTTGACCACCATCTGACGATTGGTGGCGAACGTGGCCACCAACAGCCGCTCGATGTCGTCCAAAGCAATCTCCCGCCTGTCGAGCATGTAGCGGCCGTCCCGGCTGATCTCCACCGTCCTGAGGTCCTTCCGCTCGACGCGGGCGCTCGCGCCCCCGCCGTCGGGAAGCCGGATGTTCATGCTGTGCTCGCGGACGAGCAGGGGGGTGGTGATCATGAAGATGATCAGCAGCACGAACGCGAGGTCCAGCAAAGGCGTGATGTTGATGTCGCTGAGCGTCACCAGCGTATTGCGTTGAGAGAACCGCCGCATGTCACGCGCCTCCGGACATTCTCACCCCTTGTATCGCATCACGAAGAACGTGGCGACGACGATCAGGACCAACACCAGCGCGGCCGCCCAGATGAGCTGTCGGCTCGCTTTGTCGGACGAAGAGGGCGCCCGCCGCAACTTGTCCCTGGACCGTCTTGAAAGGCCGATGTGGCCCCTGAGCCGATGCCGGCACTTGGGGCAGCGGGTATAGACGCGCGGGGCTTGGAGCCCGCAGTGCGAGCACTTGGTGTAGAGCTGTGAACCGCAGACTTCACACTCGGTAAGCCCCCCGTGATTGACGTGGTCACAATGACCGCAGAGAACGCCCGGCTGGTTCTTGCCGGGATCAATCGCCTGCTGCGTCAGATCGCTGGATTCATCGGAGGTCATTGTCGCTCAGGTATTCAATCTCCATGTTCGACACCAGATGCTGCGCAAAGTTGTCCAGTTCGACGGTCAAGACCCTCAGATTATGCACGAGCCAGTTATAGCCGAACATCGACGGGATCGCAACGAGCAAGCCCGCGACAGTCGTCACCAGCGCCCCTGCAACGCCCGGCGCCATCGCCGACAGGCCGGCCTCACTGCCCGTGGCCGCGGCCTGCGCGATGCCGCCAAACGCGCCCATCACTCCCCACACCGTCCCGAGCAGGCCCAGGAACGGCGAGCCGCTGACCGCGATGGCCAGCAGAATCAGACCCGATTCAAGCCGCAGCGCCTGCTGCGCCACCGAGCGTTCGAGCGTTCGCTTGATATGCTCCATCGTCGTCAGCGAGATGCGCTCCCCCCGGGGCCTCCCCTCGGCGCCCCGCAGGCGCGCGTCCAACTCCTGACATCCCGCCTGATAGACGGAAAAGAGCGGGCATCCGTCCACCTGAACGCGCCGGTCATAGATGGCGAAGACCGTCTTCTGCGCCTGGAACTCGGTGTCGAAATACCGATTCAACCGCCGGGCACGACGCATTTCGACGGCCTTGGTTGCCATGATGGACCAGGCGAAAATCGAGAAGATCAACAAGATGATGATGATGACCCGAGCCTCGATCGACGCCTTCTCCCAGACATACGCCAGATTGACTTCCGATTTGGCAAAAACCACCCACGCCAGATTCATCCGATTACACCTTCATTCACCCGTTCGTTGTCTGAGTATCAATAATCGGCCCCGCGACCGCGGTCAAAATGTTTCACTGGCGTTTCACCGGCGCTTCACCACCGGCGAAAGCCGGCGCGCCCCCTCCGCCCGCCGGGCCCCGTCTCACCGCCAGTGCCGCCAGTCAAGATTGGGAAAGAGGTTGTCCACCGTTTCCATCTCCCTCAAGCCGGCCTCGTCGACCGCCCCCGCCATCAGCATGTCGTACAACTCCTGAAACCGACCCAGATGCGCGGCCACGCGCCGATGCGCGTACTCCGGGCTGGTGCCCGCGTGCAAGATGAAGGGCCAATCGCTCGCCTGCGCCAGCATGAGCTCGCGGGCCGCTTGCCGCAAGGCGCGGTCGACCAATTCGCCCGGCTCGGGATAACGCCGGACCAGGGCGGTCAGTCGCTGCTCCGCGACCCGCAGATGGGGCTGAATCCACTCGTTCTTCTCGTTCAGCCAGACACGCAAGTGGCCGCCCTCGCCCCAGGTCGATGGGCTCGGACGCGCCACCTGATGGGTCGCGTGCCGGCGCAAGTAATCCGTCGGCGTCACAAACGTGAAGTCCGAGGCCCGGTCCAGCGCGCCTCGCACCACGGCATCGAGAAACGCCAGACCCTCGTGCCACCAGTGTCCAAACAACTCGGCATCGTAGGGGGCCGTCAGGATCGGCGGCTGATCCATGACCTCCGCCAGGCGCGCCAGTTGACGCTCGCGCGCTTCGAGGAAATGGGCGGCCTGGGCGGTCACGGCCCTCTGGGCATCGGCTGGATTGTAGCAGCGTTTTCCGCCTTTCCCTCCCGTGATGCTCTGATACTTGATCCCGGTGAAACCGCGATGATCCGGCGAAGGCAGGTAAGGGCGCACATAGTCGAAATCGAGGTCGAACCCGATGTCGCGATAGAAATCGCGATACCGCGTGTCGCCCGGGTACCCCTCGTTGCGGCTCCAGACCTGGCGCGCCGACTCGATGTCGCGCCCGAAAACGGCGAGCCCCTCCGGGGTGAACACCGGGGCATAGGTTCCGTAGCGGGGCCGCGGCGTGGCATTCGTCAGCCCATGGGTGTCCACCACAAACCACCGCAGGTTCGCTTCCCGCAAAGACTCTTCGACCCCGGGCGCATAAGCGCATTCCGGCAGCCAGAATCCGACCGCGTCCCGTCCGAAACAGGCTCGATAATGATCCCTGGCCGTGAGAATCTGTCCGCGCATTGACGCCGGTTGGTCCCCGAGCAGCGGCAGCACCGCATGCGTCGCCGCGCTGGTGACGATCTCGATGCGATTCTGGTCCTGGAGCGCGCGAAACACCCCCAGCAGATTCCGGTCGCACGCGTGCCATCGGGCTCGCAGGCGGGTGAACCGGTCGACATAGGCCTCGGCCAAACGACGGCACCCGGCGTCCCAGCACGTCCGATGGACTTCCTTCTCGGCCAACTCGATCAGCGCCGACAAACGCCGTTCGTACCGGGACTGGAGCAGCGGATCGCTCAGCATCGAACAGAGCGTCGGCGTCAGCGTCAGCGTCAGGCGCACATTGAGCCGGTCCTCGCGCCAGCGCTCGATCAGAGTCGCCAGCGGCAGATAGGTCTCGGTGATCGCCTCGTACAGCCAGCTCTCTTCGAGAAAGCGTTCGTGCTCCGGATGTCGGACGAACGGCAGATGGGCATGCAGGATGAGCGCGAGATAGCCAGGCATAGTGAGAAAGCGGCCAGCGGTCAGCCGGGCTGACCCGTCCCGGCCGACGTGATGCTCTCCGGATGCGGAGGAGTCAGACGGGGATTCTGCGGATGGGCCCCGACAGCCCCACGGTACTCGGTGAGGCGCCGAAACTGCAGTTCCGCGCTCCGCCCATCATCGCCAGTTCTCGACCGCGCAACCACCGGCAGCTCATACTCGCCGTCCGGCAGGGCAAAACGCAGGCTGAAACTGCCGTCGGGCCGCAGTTTGATCACCCGACCCGCAATCGTGACCTGCGCATCGGGCTCGGTGGCTCCGTAAATAACCAACTCCGCATTCACGTTGAACCAGAAACCCCGCTCCCGCTCGATGGCGCGCCCTTCGCCGGACGGACTCGAAATCCCGCCCGCCTCGCCCGCCTCGAAGCCCCCGGTCGGGGAACTTGGCTGCTCGACCTCGCCGCCGCGCTCCTTCTCCGCCGCCGGACCCAACCGCTCCGCAATCAGGCCGGTCACGTCCAGAGAACTCACCCACACGCGCCGCTGCGCATCCACGCGCAAGACTTCCGCCAGAGCCCGTTCCTGGGCCTCGGTCCAGACCGGTGCGCGCACCTCCTTGGGGCTCGGCAGACCGGCAAAGCCCTGGTCCCGCAACGCGTCCAGAGCCTGCGCCAGCGGCTCCTCCTGGCGCGCAGCCTCGACTGCCTGCCCGAGCACCGCCGCGAAGGGAACATCGATCGGGATCGTCGCAAACTCCGTCTCGGTCACCGTCGCGGGGCCGTCGGGTGGGGCGGTGACGGGGTTGGATGTGAGGAGGGTTTGCCAGCCAAGACCGGGCTCCGCACACCCCAGTTCCGCGATGTACAGCACTCCGCTCCGTCCGACACGCACAAACCAGGAGCGCGCGCCTCTTGCCAGCGGAAGCTCGAGCACCGGCGCCGGGCCGACCGCATTCTCGTGGATGCGCAGGGTGAGGTGCCCCGACAGCGTGCGCCCCTCGCGTTCCTCGATCTCCTCGGAACTGAGGTCCCAATTGGCATAAAGCCAGTGGGGATCGCGCGCCGCCAGCCAGAGCCGTCGCGTCCCATACGCGGCAGGAAGCTGCTCCGCAGCGGCCCCCGGCGCCAATGCCGGCGATGGCGGCGTCGGCCCCAGCGAGAAACGGCGTCCGGGACCGCTCTCGATCGGCGTCGGCATCTCGTCGCCTTCGAGAAGGATCGGCGGGATGCGCCGTTGCCTCGGCATCGGGAGACTTGCCTTTGTCGCTGGACCCGCCGGTCCGACAACCGGCACAGCCGCTTTTTTCGGTTGTGCGCGGGTGATCCTCCGCACGGTGGTCTTGGGCCGCACCGTCCTGACCGCGCGTCTCGGTTTTCCCGCAACGGTTCGGGGCCGGTCTGGCGCCGCGCCGGGCCTCGTCTTTGCGACCGCCTTCTTCACGGGCGGCTGCTTGAGGACTGTCTTCTTGGCCGTTGTCTTGGGTTGCACGGCCTTCGACGCACCCTTCGGGCTTGCCGCAACGGTTCGACGCCCGACGCCGGGTGTGCCTTGGGTCTTCTCCGCAGGTGCCGTGGGTCGCACGGCCTTGGCCGGCCGCTTCGGTCTTGCTGCAACAGTTCGAGGCTGACTGCGCCGCGCAGGCCGACTGGCCGTGGCGGGCCGGTTCTTGGCTGCCCTCGAGGCCTGTTCAGCCCCGGCGATTCGCGTCGAGGCGGTTTTTCTTCGCGGTTTCATAGCGTCTCATCGAAGCGGAAGCAGCAGGGAACCTGCTGGCGCGAAGGTAGAGAAAGACATCCCGTCCTAGCAACGCAAAAGACCGCCGGGCTAGCCCGGATGTTTCATAAGGCTTCGCGGAGTCTCATATCCGGGCTCTGGCAAAACCGCGCCCGGAAAGGGACCCAAGAGGACCCCGTCGGTCCTGAAGGTGTTCTTCCACATGAACAGTGTGTTGCATCTCTCGGACTCTGGGACTGGGCGCGGTTTTGCTTTTCTAGCCCGCATGGCAGTCCTCTTGCGAAGTCCCAGTGCCCTGTGCACCATCGGGGTGTGAAATATGC
>DAOOQY010000139.1:0-8643 GCA_035389025.1 Verrucomicrobiota bacterium | reverse complement strand
GGCAGTTCGTCGAGACGATCGAACGCAGCGGCCAGCATCTCCTCGCGATGATCAACAGCATCCTCGATCTATCGAAGATCGAGGCCGGCCGCATGGAGCTTCAGACTTCAGACTTTGATCTCGAGGCGCTGGTCCGGGGCGTCGCGGAGATGTTCCGCCCGCGGTGCGCAGAGAAGCAGATCGCCCTCGAAGTGCGCGGGGACGGAGACGGACCGCGACACGTGCGGGGGGATGAAGCGAAGCTGCGGCAGGCCCTGGTGAACCTGATGGCCAACGCCGTCAAGCACACCGACCGAGGCAGTGTGACTCTCGATGTGAGCCGGGGTGCCTGCCCCGAAAACCTGGTAGCCGCGGACGTCAGTCCGCGCCATTTCGCTCCGCCAAAAACAGGCAGCAGCGCCGACTCACGTCGGCGGCTACAGGATTCCCGGGTCCGCTTCGAGGTCATCGACACCGGATGCGGGATCGCGCCGGCGGAGCAGGCAAAGCTCTTCCAGCCGTTTCAGCAAACGCAGGAGGGGACGAAGAAAGGCGGCACCGGCCTCGGATTGGCCCTGGTGAAACGCCATGTCGATCTCATGGGCGGCGCCGTCGGCGTCATCTCGGAGTTGGGCCTCGGTTCAACCTTCTGGATCGAGGTGCCGCTGCTGCCCCCCTCGGTGCCCTTGCCGGCGGAGGTCGCAGCCGAACCGCCTCGCGTCATCCGCCTGCGCGAGGGGCAGTCGGTCCTGGTGTTGGTGGCGGATGACGTGGAGGAGAATCGCGAGGTGCTCCGGCAGATGCTCAGCGACTTGGGCTGCGAGGTGGTCTTGGCCGAGGACGGCGCGAGCGCGATCAAGGTGGCCCAACGGGCCCATCCCGACCTCGTCCTGCTGGATGTCGTGATGCCCGGTCTGGACGGTTTTGCGGTCTGCCGCCAACTGAAGCAAATCGAGGCCACCTGCGCCGTGCCGGTGATCTTTCTGACCGCCAAGGACGAACCGCGAGCGGTCCTCGAAGGGTTCGAAGCCGGCGGGGTCGATTACATCACTCGCCCCTTTCAAGCCGAGGAAGTGCTGGCCCGGGTGCGGACGCACCTCGAGAACCACCGGCTGACGCGCGCGATCCTTGCCCAGAAGGAGGAACTCGAAACGATCAACCAGCGATTGCGCGCGGAGATCGAGCGGCGCGAGCAGGCCGAGGGCTCGCTCAGGCTGGCCGACCAACGGCTCTCGCTCCTTTCCGCGCAGGAGGCCAAACGGTGGGGCCTCGAGGCCTTCGTCGGGACTTCGGTCGCGCTGCAGCGGATTGTCGAGGATGTGCGCCGGCTCCAAACACTGCCCGGCACGCCGGTGCTGATTGTGGGCGAAAGCGGCACGGGCAAGGAACTCATCGCCCGCGCCATCCACTTCGGCAGTGCGCAGGCCAAGGCCCCGTTCCTGGCGGTCAACTGCTCGGCCGTTCCCCAGGAACTGGCCGAATCGCTGTTTTCGGCCACTTGAAAGGGGCCTTTTCCGGCGCCGCCCGCGACGAGAAGGGGTATTTCGAGAATGCCCACGGCGGCACGCTCTTCCTCGATGAGATCGGGGACATGCCCTTGTGGCTCCAGTCGAAACTCCTGCGCGTGCTCGAGAGCGGCGCCATCATGCCTCTGGGAGCCTCCCGCGAACGGGCTGTCGAGGTGCGAGTGCTGGCCGCGACGAACTCGAATCTGCAGGCCGAACTGGCGGCCGGCAAGTTCCGCAAGGAACTCTACTTCCGGCTCACCCACTTCGTCCTTACGGTGCCACCCTTGCGCGAGCGACGCGAGGACATCGCCCTGCTCGCGGCCCACTTCCTGAATCAGCTTGCCGCGGAGATGGGCATGCCGCCGCCCCGGTTCAGCTCCGCCGCCCTCGAGGTCCTGGGGGCCTATGACTATCCAGGTAACGTGCGGGAGTTGCGCAACCTGGTCGAGCGTGCGGTCATCGAGAGCGGAGGCGGAGAAATCCAGCCTGGCCACCTGCACTTCGTCTTTGCGTCCCCTCCCCCGGGGAACGCAGAGCCGACGGGGACTGGGCACTCGATCGCTCAGGTTGCTCCCGGCCACCCGCTGGCGATCGCGTCCGACGAGGCGGAGCGTATTCTGGCGCACGTGCGGGAACAGGGCAGCATCAGCAACGCGCAGTGCCGCGAGCTACTCGGGGTAGGGATGCATCGAGCCTGGTATCTCCTGCGCCAACTCCACCGTGCAGGTGTCCTCAAGCAAGACAGCAGCGGTCGCTGGGCCCATTACCACCTCCCCTGAATTCGAGGGCCATTCGGAGACTCAGGGAGTCACGAACGACCACAACAGTCGGCACCATGGCGTATTCCAAACACTGCTTCAAGAAGAGCTTGACAGTTCTCTTCCTGTTCAATGATAAGGGCACCCTGTCCACGAGCCGTAGAAACGTTGTGTTGCCACAACGACTTGTGTGCGTCATGCCCTATGAAAGCGGAACGCTTCACTCGCCGGTCTTGTTCAATACCATCAGCTCTCGCAATCGTGGGAGCCCTCGCCTTCGTCGGCGGCCTGCTGACCGCTGCTGGGGCACAAAGCGACAGCCTCGTTGTCAGCAGCGGAGAACTCCAACGGTTGGTGTACTCCGCGCACGTGGCGTCCCAAATGGGGTTGAAGCCGGAACTTGAGGCCGGCTTGCGGGTTCTGCTGGAACTTCAGCGGCGCAACCCGAACTCGTCTCCGTCGGCGCTGGCCGAGTTGTCCCGTCAGGCTCTGCAGCGCTACCGCACCACCGCGCCGGTTCAAATCCGCAAAGGCGGGTTTCAGGACGAAATCCTGGCGGCTTACCTCGAGGCGCTCCGGCAAGTCCCCGGATTCACCAACGTGAGACCGGCCACGCTTCAACTCGTCAGCGGGTTAATGCTCCAGCCGCCTGATTACAGCACCGCCTCGCCGGCCGAGTTGGTTCACTCGGCCAACCGCCGTTTGCTGGCCTCCGTCGGCGGCCCAGAGCGTCGCAGGCAATTGCTGGAATCGTGCACGCGCCGGGCCCAGGAGCAGCCGGCTTTCGCCCTGAGCATGGACGACTTGCTTGTCCCCGAGACACTCGTCTCGATCTTCGATCCTCCGGCCTCGATCATCGGAAACACCAACTCGCCGCTTCACGGCAATCCCACTTTTCAGACATTGCTGACGCTCAGCGCGAGCAGCGGCAATGGCAGCGCGACCGTCACCAGTAATCTCCTGCACTCGTTGTTTAAGACCGAAGCGGACACGCTCTGGGGAATTATCCACACCAACTTGGCGCGGAGGCAGGAGTTCAATCTCACCCACCCTGACCTCCTGGCCTATCTGACCAATTCGCAAGTCGTGGCCGAGGACAAGGCGCGCAGCGAACAACTGCGGGAAACCCAGGCGCGCCAGATCGCCTGCTCGAGTGCGGCCGTGCTTGTCCAGTCGGCCCTCGTTGAACACCATCCGTTGGTTGAACTGCCCGAGGGCGTCGAGCAACTTGGCGATGGACTGTGCGCGCTGGCCGATATCGTCGGCGGCATCGCCGACAAGAATCCCGGTGACGCCCTTTCCGGCGCGTTTGACCTCTTCAACGTCATGACGGGCCAGGAATCCGCCGACGACCAGATCGTGCGGGAAGTTGGAAACGTCAAAATCCTCCTTGGCGATCTCAGCACGAACATGAATTACCGGTTCGATCGTATCGACAAGTCGCTCGTCACGATCTTCGACACCATGAACGACGAGTTCGGCAAACTCAAAATCGAGCTGGACGCCCAGAAAGGATGGATCGTCCGACTCGACGGTGACATGCAACAGGCCCGACGCAATCTCCTGAATGTGAATGCCGATCTCCACCGGCTTGAACGGAACGTCTCGAGTTACCTTTCCGAACTGGATGGGCGCGGCTTCAAGACCGAACTCAATCGGTATCTGGGCTACGAGGCCAAGTTCGGAGTGCCCATGTCCTACAACACACTGCCGGTGCCCTACTACGTATTTGGCGAGACCGAGTTCTTTACGCATGCTCGCGACCATTCAATTGATGAACTGGGTTCGCCCTACCTCGGCCGCGATTACACCCCCAGTGGATTGCTCCATGAACTCACGGAATCCAGCAACAGCGGCGGCAGCGTCTCCAACCGCCTCGACCAGAACCTGAACTACATCAAGAAATTCCTGAACGACCGCCTCGCACAGCCGACCGTGGGAGAGGTGGGCCAGATCGCAAACCCGCGTGACTGGTTCGTCGGGGCCTTTGCCTACACCCAGTTGGCAGTCGAGAATCCGATGTACTTCCGCCGGGTCAATCCGCAGGCGGGAATCGATCTTGTGGCGGCGCGCGGCCGGGACCTGACCAATTTTTTGCGGAGCCTTACCTTTACGGGTTCCTCGATCAATTGGCCGCTTCAAAACGCGGTGCAGAATTACTATGTGCAGAAGATGACGAACTTCACGGAGGCTGTGCGGTCCATAGAACAGGATTACGCGACAGACCGCGGATTTGCGCTGGACTCGTGGCGCCGATGGCTGGGCACGGTGCCGCGGCGGGCTGCCGGGGAAACCAGGGTCGTGGTGACGCCCGAGGGCTATGCCGCGCCCCGTCAGGGCGCTGTGGCTGGGAGTAGTTCACATCTGCTGATGCTCCAGCAAGACGGCACCGTCCTGGGTCGCGCATTTTCCGGTGCCGATTATACACCTGGACCGGTCTCACCCGAAGCCACCAACGTTGTGGCCATTGCGGCGGGCTACATGCACGATAGCGCTTTGCGCGCCGACGGCTCCGTCCTGGTTTGGGGCCACCCGGAGGCCGGTGAAATCCTCGATGTGCCGCCCGGTCTAGGCGATGTAAGAGCCCTCTCGGCGGGTTACGAGCATAGCCTGGCGCTCAAGCAAGACGGCACCGTGGTGGGCTGGGGGCGGGGCCCGAATACCGACATTCCCAGTGGCCTCACCAACGTTGAGGCGATTGCCACGAGCTCCTTTTACCGCGTTCCTATTCATAGTCTTGCGCTATTAGGCGACGGCACCGTGGTGGGCTGGGGTGACAATTGGCATAACCAGGCCGACGGCAGCCTGGCAGGGACGGGCAACATCGCCATCGCCGCGGGCTCCGGTCATAGTCTTGCGCTGAAGACAAACGGCGCAGTCATCGGTTGGGGGAATAGCGAGGCTGGGCAAATCACAGTTCCTCCGGACGCCACGAATGTCATTGCCATCGCCGCGGGCCAGGAGCACAGCGTTGCGCTCCGTGCGGATGGAACAGTTCTGGCCTGGGGTTACAATCGCGATGGCCAAACGGATGTGCCACCAGACTTGAGGAACGTCGTCGGCATCGCCGCTGGCGATTCCTATTGCCTGGCGATTCAGGCCGACGGCGAGGTTGTGGCATGGGGACGCAACTTCTCGGGCATTACTCCCATCCCTCGAGCGGTTACCAACGTCGTTTCCATTTCAGCAGGTTACTATTACAACCTGGCTCTCCGGTCCGACGGCACCGTTGTTGGCTGGGGCGACAACGACTATGGCCAGGCGAAAGGCGCCCCCGCCAGTGCGACCAACCTGGTAGCCATTTCGGCTGGCTATCGACATAGCCTCGGCCTTCGGTCCGACGGCACCGTCGTCGGCTGGGGAGACAATTACTTTGGCCAAGCCAACGGGGCTGCTGCCGGCCTCAACATCATCGCCATTGCGGCCGGCTATGACGACTTCAGTCTCGCCCTGTGCGCCGACGGCAGCGTCGTGGCCTGGGGGGCTGGATGGAACGGAGTGACGGACGTCCCCGTGAGCGCCACGAATGCAGTGTCAATTCGAGCAGGCGCGTATCACGGTCTGGCCTTGCGTGCGGATGGGAAAGTGGTCGGCTGGGGATCGAACTGGGATGGCAAGGCTACCGGAGTCCCCGGAGGCCCCAGTGGACTTGTGCAGATCAACGGCCAGGTTCTGGACAACGTCGTAGCCATCGAGGCTGGTGATTCATCTAGCTTGGCGATCAAGAGCGATGGATCGCTCGTCAGTTGGCCGGGTGGAACATTGGCGGGCAACCATGTCGCAATCTCGGCGAAGTCTCACAGCATGGCATTGCGGGCGGACGGCTCAGTGGTCGCCTGGGGAGGCCCGGGCGCCCCGGCCGCAGCCACCAACGTCATCGCTCTCTCCTGCGGCTGGAAGCACGGGCTCTTCCTGACGCAAACAGGCGTGCCCAATTCGGCCGGCGAGGGCACCCGGTTTATCGCGCTGGGCGAACTGCCGGTCAGGGCCAGGACAATGCTGGACGAGGTTTATGGCATGGTTGTGACCAATTTGGATTTGGACCTGCACAGTTCGGCCATTGAAATGTCCGGCGCGAAAGCCCTCTTGAGCGCCGTCGCCGAGTTGAGCCTGCCCCACACACTGGAGCGCGACGATGTGTTGCGGGGCTTCCTTTATGGCAGCGACTGCCTCGCCGATCTTGACACCGCGCGCGTCTTTCTGGAATCGGAATGGGCCGATTTGGGGGACATGCCCACTTTCCCCGGCCCGTACTCGGTTGCTGATGTCGCCGTGCTCCGCTACCTCCGCTTTTCCGAACGCTATGCGGCGCGCTTGAACGACCTCGCCGCGGAAGGTCGTCCCGAGTTGCCGCGCCTGGTGGCGCATACGCTCCGGCTCTTGCAGTCGATGCGCGACTCCTGGGGCCCGCCGCCCCCGCCCGTGCTGGAACTTCGGTCTGAGAGCAATGCTCTTCGCCTGACACTTTACGGAGAACCCTCCGTCGGCTACCAAGTGCTCTGCTGCGATCATCTGAACAAACCGATCTGGCAATCCATCCTCGACCTTCGCAATGAGGAGACCGTAGCGCCGCCCCTCTCCGGGGGACTGCAGCGCTTTTACCAGGCTGTTCTGCCAACGCCGTAGCCCGCATGTTTTACACCGAGTGGCGTTCAGCGATGGCTCCGCACTGTGCGTATATGATGATCCCGCTGAGAGCATCCGCCGCGCTTTGCGCCTCTGTGGGGAATTTCGTCCGATGACAGTCAGCGTCCCGGATTGAACCGCAGAGACGCAAACATAGACCAACACCGCGTCTAACTCCCACCCCCTCTCTGCGCCATTGCGTCATTGCGGCTTTGCGTTTCGTCCGGGCCAACCGAATTCAACGCAAAGACGCAAAGACGCGAAGGCGCAAAGAAAGACCGGCACCGGGTTTCATCGCCGCCCCCTCAGCTCAACTGGATTGAACACGGAGGGAAGCACTTGCGATTGGCTCGTCCGGCGGGTCACCAGTCACCGCAACGGTTCAAGGTTCCCCGTTCAGGGTTCAACGCAACCTGCTCGACTGTGCTTGCTTTCACGGCACCGAATGCTCCACTGGACCAAGCACCGAGAACAGAAGCGATCACCAACGCTGAACCCTGAACCCCTGCACCTTTGTCCGATCCGGGTTTCATCGATGCTACATCCGTGGCTGCTGAACAGGTCCGGCTCAGTCCGCCTCATAAACCCGGAGAAACCGGGCCGTGTCTGCGGCGGGCACGGTGCCCGTCGCTTCCACGGTGTCGCTGGTGGCCCGAATCGTCATCGAACCGTCGGATAGCCTGAAGTTCACCCACGCCCCCTTGGCCACGTGCGCCCTGGATTTGACGCCGTACAGCCGCCCCTTTTCGCCCCGCCAGACGAGCCGGACGGTGTCGTTGGGTTCGCGGGCGACGCTCAAGATGCGCGGCATCACCCCGCCTTGGGGATCGAACACCCAGAGGTTCTTGGAGATGACGGCCCCGGCACAACTAGGGGTCGCGCCGCTGGCGCCGCCCACCACATAGATTTTGCCGTTAATCGTGGCGAAGGCCGCGCCGCAGCGGGGTTCGGGCATCATGCGTCTGCCGCTGAACAGGTCCTGTGCCGGATCGTATGCAAACGTGAGATCGAAGGCGCAGTGCGCGCTGCTCGTCGAAACACCTCCGAACAGATACACCACCCCTTCCGCCGTCCCTCCCGCCCCGTTCGGGCATTCGTAGCCCCCGGGGCTTGGGACGGGGGCCATGCGTGTCCAACCATCCGTGTTGGGGTCGTAGGCATACGTGTTGTTGAAGCTGAAAAGATAAATCTTGCCGCCCACGGCCTGGGCCACGGAGGCCCATTCCGCTTGAGGCAGGCTGGTCTTCTCCGTCCATTGGTCGGTCTTGGGGTCATAGCATTGCACGGTAGCCAGCCTGGCCATTTCATTGCCCAGCCCACCGATCACGTAGATGAGGCCATTCAGCACGCAACTCGCGTGGTCCATTCTCGGGGGGGACATGGAACTCCTGGGCGTCCAGGTGTCCGTCTTGGGATCGTAAAACTCCACGGCGCCAGTGCACTTTTCCTTGAGCACACTGCCGCCGCCGATGACGTAGAGGATGCCGTCCACCGCATTCGCCACCGGCAACTCGCGCGCCGTCGGCATGTCCTGCTTTCGCGTCCACGTGTCGATCTTGGGATCGTAAGCGTACAGGGTCTGAAGTTGGGTTGTGGCGTATAAGGTGGCAGACCCTCCCACGACGTAGAGGATTCCCTCCACTTCGGCGCCGGCTGCAGCGAACACAGCCTCCGGCATGTCGGCTCTTTCAGTCCAGGAGCCGGGCGCGCCGTAGGGGTCGAAGACCCAGAGGGTGTCATAGTGGACAGTGCCAGGGCAGTCTGGCGGGTAG
>DAOOQY010000138.1:0-8670 GCA_035389025.1 Verrucomicrobiota bacterium | reverse complement strand
GCGACTCAGGCTCGGCTCCATTGAGAATGACGAGGTCCGCGCGCTGGAATGAAGGACCGCACCCCGTTGCGCACAAGACCAGCGCGCACGCCAAGCCGCCCAGCCTTCGGAGCCGACAGCCCGTGGCTGCATCTGGACCTGCTCGAGCCCTTCTAGGGTGCGGGAGCGGCGGGCGCGGCCGGCTCATTGGCGGCGGCGGGCGGAAGCGCGGCCGCGGCCGGCGCCGCGCCGGCTTCCGCCGCGGGCGTGTTTGTGGACGGAGCGGTGGCGGGGACGGCGACAGGGGCGTTTGTTGCCGGAGCCGGCACCACTGGCAGTGGAAGATTCGTTGTCAGGGGCTGGAAGACAGGGGCCGGGGCATTCGTGGCGACCGCGGCCGGGGTGGCGGTGGCCGCTCCGACCTGGCGTTCGAGTTCGAGCAGGACACCTTGGCGGCTGACCTTGGCCGAATGCGTGTAGAGCACGGACAGGGTGAAGGAGAGGATGAGGAAGATGCCGACGCCATATTTGGTGATGCGGCTGAGGACGGTGCCCGAGCCGGCGCCGAAGAGGGCGTCGCTTGTGCTTCCGCCGAAGGCCAAGCCGGCGCCCGCCTCCTTCTTGGGCAACTGCACCAGGACGAGGAGGATGAGCAGGAGACTGTTGAGAACCAACAGGAACGTGAGCAGGCCGATAACCAAAGCCATAACGATCGGTGTCCTTCCGCTTAGATCGAGTTCTTGACGATGTCCGTGAAACTGCGGACCTCGAGGGATGCCCCGCCCACCAAGGCCCCGTCCACGTCCGGCTGGCTCATCAACTCGCGGGCGTTGGACGGTTTGACGCTGCCCCCGTACTGGATGCGGACGTATTTGGCGATCGTCTCGTCGAACATCGAGGCCACGACGTGGCGCACAAAGGCATGGGCCGACTGGGCCTGTTCCGTGGTGGCGGTCTTGCCCGTCCCGATGGCCCAGACCGGCTCGTACGCCAAAACCGTCTCCTCCATGTGTTCTTTGCTCAGCCCCGCCAGGCTGCCTCGAAGCTGAGACTCGAGGACCGTCTCGGTCTGGCCGGCCTCGCGCTCGGCAAGCGTCTCTCCAATGCAGAGAATCGGCTTGAGCGACGCGGCGTGAGCGGCGTGGGCCTTCCTGGAAATCAGCGTGTTCGATTCACCATAGTACTGTCGCCGCTCCGAGTGGCCCAGGATCACATAGCGGACCGAAAACTCTTTTAACATCATGGCGGAGACCTCCCCGGTGTACGCCCCGCCGGAATGCTCGCTCATGTTTTGAGCGCCCAACCGAACGTTCGAATCGAGAATCGCCTTCGACACCTCGCCCAGCGCGGTGAAGGGCGGGCAGACCACCAGGTCCACCTCCTTCACCGATGCCAGTTCTCGGCGCAACCCGCCCACCAGGTCGAGGGCTTCGGCGACTGTCTTGTTCATCTTCCAATTGCCGGCGATGATCAGCTTGCGGTCTTTTTGCATGTCAAAATCGGGTTAAAAGGTCGGTCCTGCGATAGTGCGTCTCCTGTGCGGGATGCGTCAGCATGCCCCTGCGGGCCCGTCGGCCAATGCCGCGACTCCGGGCAACACGCGGCCTTCGAGGAACTCGAGGCTGGCGCCGCCGCCCGTGCTCATGAAAGTCACCTTGTCGCCCAGCTTGGCCTTGTTGAGCGCCTTCACGCTGTCCCCGCCGCCGATGATGCTCTTGGCCCCCGCCCCCGTGGCTCGAGCCACGGCTTGCGCGACGGCGTACGTGCCCGCCGCGAACCGCTTGTCCTCGAACAACCCCATCGGCCCGTTCCAGAGGATGGTCTTGGCCCGCGCGATAACCTCCTCGTAAGCCTTGACGGTCGCAGGCCCGATGTCCAGTCCGGCGGCGTCGGACGGGCAGTCGAGACCGGCGTTGGTCCTGATGTTCTGGTAATCGATGACCGGCTTGCCCTTCTTGTCGAGTTGGTCGGTCTTCACCGGGACGGCCACGACGTCGTCCACGGGCAGCAGAAACGGAACTTTGCGGGCTTGGGCCTTCGCGACCGCCGCCTTGGCCACCTCGACCTTGTCCGCTTCGACAAGCGAGCGCCCCGTTTGGCGGCCCTGTGCCAAACGGAACGTGTAGGCCATCGCGCCCCCCACCAGAATGGTGTCCGCCTTCTCCAAGAGCCGGTCGATCACCATGATCTTGTCCGACACCTTCGCACCGCCGAGGATCACCACAAAGGGGCGAGCCGGCGATTCGAGTTCGTCGCCCAGAAACTTGAGTTCGCGCTCCATCAGGAGACCGGCGACGCAGAGCCCGCCCCGCTGGGCCACGATGCGCGCCACCCCTTCGGTCGAGGCGTGCGCACGATGGGCGGAACCGAAGGCGTCGTTGACGTAGGCCTCCGCGGACTCGGCCAGCTTGGCCGCGAAGGCGGGCTCATTCGCCTCTTCCTCGGCGTAATACCGGACGTTCTCGAGCAGGAGCACATCCCCCGCCTTCAGTTCCCGGACGGCTGCCCGGACCTTCTCGCCCACGCAGTCGTCGACGAAACGGACAGGCTTGCCCAGGAGGTTGCCCAACTCGACCGCCACCGGCGCCAGCGACATGGACGGCTCGCGTTTGCCTTTCGGACGTCCCAGGTGGGCCGCCAGAACCAACCGGGCGCCCTGACCGATCAAGCCCTTGAGCGTCGGCAGGGTCTCCCGGACACGGGTGAGGTCGGTGACGACCATGCGACCTTCCTTCTCTTCCATCGGCACGTTGTAGTCCACTCGAACAAACACCCGTTTGCCGCCCAGATTGACGTCGTTGATTGTCAGCTTAGGCATAAAGACCTCCAGAGATTATAGTTCGCTTGGCGTCGAGGCAAGGATGCCGAATCCACCGACTCAGGCCTTGCGCTTCTCGGCACGCTCAGGCCGGGCTCGGGCGGGTTTGGCTTCCTTCGCCGCGGGCGCCTTGGGCTCCACGCCCGCCTTGCGTTCGCGCACCGGGCGCCCCGCACGGGCTTCCGCCCCGGGGGCGGCGCCTTTGGCCGACTCGGCGGGCGCCGTCGAGGGGATTTCGACCGGGGTCGAGCTTTCGACCTGGACTCTGAGTTTGGGGTGGACGTCGGCATGGAGACGCAACTCGATCTCATGCTCGCCCAAAGTGCGGATCGGCGTCTCGAGGTGAATCTTCTTCTTCTCGAGGCTCACGTCGCATTGGCGCTGCAACTCGTCGGCAATGGTGCCCGCCGTGATTGCGCCAAACATCTTGCCGTCCGCGCCGGTCTTGACGGCGATCTTCAGCACGATGCGGCTCAAGGAAGCGGCGAGTTCGGTCATCGAGTTGAGATCGTGCGCCTCGCGTTCGGCCCGGCGCTGCCGGAGCACTTCCAGCCGCCGTTTGTTGGCGGCACTCACGGGGATCGCCAGGCGTTGCGGGAAAAGGTAATTGCGGGCATAGCCGGCGGCGACCACAACCTGGTCAGACTCGGCGCCGAGGCCCACGATGTTGCTGGTCAGAATGACTTCGGTCTTTGCCATAAAACAGTGAGGATCGATTTGGAGCGCAGTGGGGGAAAGAATCGTTTGGATGAAAAATCGTCGAGGCGCTTCAGAACGGCACATCGTCTTCCTCCGCCGGCGCGGTGTCCGGGTCGGGCGAGGCGGGAGGGGAAGCGGCGGACGCGGGGCTCGGAGCGGCGGCGGCCGGGCGCGGGGGTGCTGCCGGATCGGCAGGGCTGCTCTCGCCGCGTCCGGAATCGAGGAACGAGAACGACTCGAGCACGACGCCGAGCTTGGTCTTCTTCTGGTGGGTGGTCTTGTCCTCCCATTGATCGAGCTTGAGGCGGCCTTCGATCAGGATCGAACGCCCTTTGCGCATGTACTGGCCGATGACCTCAGCCTGTCGTCCAAACGCGTCCACATCGACGAATGTGACCTCGTCGCGTTTCTCGCCCGATTCGGTGGTGAACGACCGGTTCAATGCCAATCCGAGCTTGGCGATTGCCAGGCCTTTGGGCGTGTACCGGACCTCGGGATCCCGCGTCAGGTTCCCGGCCAGGATGACCTTGTTGAAGTTTGCCATAGCTCGGGGAAAGGCGCGCCTCAGCCCGCAACGGGTTGGGGTGCGGGAGCGACCGTGAAAAGAGTCCGGAAGACATCGGCATCCGACGCGAACCGGGTCCGCAGCGCCGCGACAACCGGCGGGGCGGCCTCGAAGATAATATTCACGTAGAACCCGGCTGTCTTCCGCTGATCCGCCGCGCGCGCGAAAGGACGCTTGTCCATCTTCTGGACAGTTTCGATCTTTCCGCCCGCGGCGGCGATGTCGGCCGTGATCCTGTCGATCATGTCCTTGATCGCCTCTTCCTTGCCAGCGGTGTCGAGGATGAACAAACCTGTGTAACGTTTCACTCAGCTTTCTTTTGTTGCGGGGGCGACCACCGCCCCGTTAAAACGATTCATCGCCGTGTCAATACCCGATTCGAGCCAGCATGTCACGGCATCCGCCGCCCGTTCCAACACTTTGGCGAATAGCGTCGCCTCGTCCCGACTGAACCGCCCGAGCACGTGCCCCGTGATTTCCCGGCCGGCCTCGGGCTGCCGACCGATCCCCAGCCGCAGCCGCGCGTAATCCGACGTTCCCAGATGCTCGGTCACCGACTCGAGCCCGTGGTGCCCTCCGGCGCCGCCGCGCGGGCGCATGCGCAATTCACCCAGCGGCAGGTCCGCGTCGTCCACGAGCACCAGCAAGCCCTCGGGACTGACCCGGTAATACCGCATCAGGGCCGCAACCGCCGTGCCGCTGCAGTTCATAAACGTCAGCGGCTCCGCCAACCAGCACCGCAGGCCGTCCCGATCCGAGCGCGCCAAACGAACCCGCAGCCCCTCGTCGATCCGCCACGCCGCCTGCCAACGGTCGGCCAATCTCTCCGCCAGCAGGAACCCGGCATTGTGACGCGTGCGGGCGTAGTCGCTTCCCGGATTCCCCAAACCCACAACGAGACGCGCATTCTCCATCTCTGTCCGGGGCCGGCTTGGGTCGACCGGGCACGCGCGCTCGGACGCGTGCGCGGCTCACCGCCGCTACTTCTTCTTCTCGCCCTTCTTCTCGGCAGGCTTTTCCGCCTTCTTGTCAGAAGGCTTCTCCGCCTTCTTTTCGGCAGGCTTCTCGCCCGCTTTCTCGGAAGCCTTCTCCGGCGCCTTCTTGTCCGCGCCTTTCCCGGTCGCCGGCTCGGCGCCCTCGGCTCCCTCTTCCTTCTTCTGGCTGAGAACCTCGGGTTCGAGCGGCGCGCCCTCGGCGGCTTCCGCGGCCGCCGCTTCCTCGACCTCGCTGATCGGGGCCGAGACTGCGATCACCGTGATGCTCTTGTTGCCGAGAATCTCGACCCCGGGCGGGGGCTGGATTTCGCCGATGTGAATCGCCTGGCCCAGATCGAGATGCGACACATCGAGAGTGAGCACCTCGGGGAGGTCCTTGGGCAATGCGCGGACCTTGAGTTGGAAGAGGACGTGTTCGAGCACCCCGGCGCTGCTCTTCACCCCGATGGCCTCGCCAACGGTCTCGACCGGGACGGTGATTGTCACCTGCTCGTCCGGGGACACCTCGTGGAAGTCCGCATGGAGAATCCCGCCTGAGAGCGGGTGCTGTTGCACGTCCTGGAGCAGAGCCAGCCGCTTCGGCTCGGCGTCGCCCTCGACCGCCAAATCGAGCAGGATGTTCGTCGCCGACGACTCGGCGATCAGGTCCTTCAGCTCCTTGAGTTTGACCTCGATGTTCTGCGGGGCGCGCTTGCGTCCGTAGATCACCGCCGGGACGCGCGCCGCCGTCCGGAGTTTCTTCACCCCATGCCGCCGCAGGGCCGTCCGCGGGTAGGCCGTCAAAGGAACTGCTTTCATGTCAGATCATTCGTCACTTGGCGGACGGCCAGCATCAACTGGTACGCCCGCCCTTAAACTCAAAAAGCGAAGTTACCGAGGAATTCGTGTGGATTCGCTTGATAGCTTCGCCCAACAAGCCCGCCACCGACAGGGTGGTTATCTTCACTCCGTCAATAACAGGGCGGAGGACTGTATCAGTCGTGATCAATTCGTCAATAGGCGATTTTCGCAGCCGCTCGATCCCCAGATCATTGAGCAGGACATGCGAGACGCACGCCAGAATCCGCTTGGCCCCCTTGCGCTTGAGCAGAGCCGCCGCCGTCGTCAGCGTCCCGGCCGTCTCGGTCAGGTCGTCCACCATCAGCACGTTCTTGCCGCGAATCTCGCCGATCACAGTCAGCGACTCGACTTCCGTGGCGCTCTTGCGCCGCTTGGCGACAATCGCCAGACCCGCGCTCAGGACCTGGGAGTAGGCGTACGCCATCTTCAGCCCGCCGACGTCCGGGCTCACCACCACCAGATCGCCCATCTGCATCTGCTTGAGGTATTGGTACATGACCGGCGCCGCGTAGAGATGGTCCACCGGGATGTCGAAGAACCCCTGAATCTGTTGCGCGTGCAAATCCATCGTCAGCACGCGATTGGCCCCGGCCGCCACCAGCAGATTGGCCACCAGCTTCGCCGTGATCGGCACCCGCGGCTGATCCTTGCGGTCCTGTCGCGCATATCCGTAGAACGGCAGCACCGCCGTGATCCGGCTGGCGCTGGCCCGTCGCAGGGCGTCCATCATGATGAACAACTCCATCAGGTGATGGTTGGTCGGCGGACTCGTCGACTGCATGATGAACGCGTCCTGGCCCCGGACATTCTCCAGAATCTTGACAAACGTCTCGCCATCCGGAAACCGGGTCACATCGCATTTGCCCAGTTCAATGCCGATGTACTTGCAGATCGCCTCCGCCAGAGGCTGATTGGATGTGCCGCTGAAAATCTTCACGATCGTCCTATCCGAGTTCGCATAAATAAAAAAACCACCGCTGCCGGTGGCCTCAGGCCTGCTAAAGCGGCGGTGACTCTACCAACGAGCGGGGCCGGCGCAAGCGCATTCTCCCCGCCTTTCTCTTCCGCCCGAAAACGGCGGCTCACGCGCCGTTCGAGGATTCCGTCGACCTCGCGCACCACCTGCGCCGCGGCGCCGCGCTCCCGATCGACCAGCCGCATGCCCGCATCCGGGCCGAGCACGCTCACCGCAGTCGAGAGCGCATCAGCCGTCATCCCGTCTCTCGCAATCACCGTCACCAGACTGTGGTCCGTCAGCCCAATCCCGGTGCGGGGGTTGACGATGTGTGAATAGCGCCGCCCGGCGAACTCGAAGCGCTGGAAAAGATCTCCCGAGGTCGCCAGGGCCTGGCGGCGCAACAGGACGACTCGAGCAGGCGGCGCATTGGTCGCATCGAGGGGCGCAATCTCGATTTGCCAGCCCGCCTTGCCGGGCGGAGGCTCGCCGGCCACCATGTCGCCGCCGCCCGTGACCAGGGCGCGGCGCACGCCGCGCGCTTCGAGTGTTTCGAGCGCTTCCTGCAACGCATACCCTTTCCCAATTCCTCCAAAATCCAACCGCATCCGCGGCCGTCGCAGGAGAGCGGTTCGGCGGAGCGGATCGAGTTCGAGATGCTGAAACCCGACGGCTTCGAGCGCGGCATCGAGCCGCGATGCCTCCGGCCACGCCCGCTGCCGCCGCGCCCGCCGCCACAACTGGACACACGGGCCCACTGTCACGTCAAAAGCCCCGCCCGTGCGCCGCGCCATCTCCTGGGCGCGCGAGAGGACCCGCCAGAGATCCTCGCTCACCGCAACGGCCCGCCCGCTCCCTGCCGTCCGGTTCAGCCGCGTCAATTCGCTCTCGTCCTCATAATCGCTGAGCACGAGGTTCAACGCCGCGATCCGATCGAAGGCGGCGCGAGCGGACGCCCGGGCGGAAGCGGGATTGGGCGCATAGAGCACGATCCGGAACGGGATGCCCATCTGCGGTTCGCTGAACTCGTGGCGTTCGAGCGACGGAGCGGGCTTCGACGCGCATCCGCCGGTGAGAATCGCCCATCCCAACACGAACAGGAACAAGGACGGCAACCAGGCGGGGAGCGCCCCCCCCGGCACCGATCGGGTCCACGGCCCCGACGGCCTCGATGAACACGGGAGGCCGTCGGCGGCGCACTTGCCCGAGGCGCTCACTCAGACCAGGCCCTGTTCGAGCATGGCGTCGGCAACCTTGACGAACCCGGCGATGTTGGCTCCCACAACGAGATTGCCCGGACGATCGTACTCGATCGCGGTCTCCCAGGCATTCTTGTGAATCGTGACCATGATGTCGCGCAACCGCCGGTCGACTTCCTCGCGCGACCAGGGCAGGCGCATGGCGTTCTGGGTCATTTCGAGCCCCGACGTGGCGACGCCGCCGGCGTTCGCGGCCTTGCCCGGTCCGTAAAGAATCTTCTTGTCGATGAACAGATGAATCGCCTCCGGCTCGGAGGGCATGTTCGAGGCTTCGGACACCAGAAAGCAGCCGCCCGAGATGAGGCGGTTGGCTTCCTCACCGCTGATTTCGTTCTGTGTGGCGCACGGAAAGGCGCAGTGGCAGTCGACCAGCCAGGGGCGCTGGCCCTCGACGTACTTGGCGCCGAACTTCTCGGCGTATTCCTTGATGCGACCGCGCCGGACGTTCTTCAAATCCTTGATCCACTCGAGACGCTCGGCGTCGATCCCCTCCTTGTCATAGATGAACCCGTTGGAATCGGACATCGTTACGGGTTTGGCCCCGACCTGGATCAGCTTCT
>DAOOQY010000137.1:0-8677 GCA_035389025.1 Verrucomicrobiota bacterium | reverse complement strand
GCCCGCGGCCAACTGGCCTTCCAGCAACTTCACGCTCTGTTCCTGGGCCGCCTGTTGTGCTGCCAGCAACCGTTCCTGCTCACTCGCTGCGTAATGGTCCACCAATGCCCGACGCAATCGCGCGCGCACTTGCCAGGCCGTCGCAGCGATCTTCAGCTTGGCCGCGTCCGACAGATGCCGCGCCTGCGCCATGCGGTGCCCACGCTTTCCCGCTGTCTCGATTGGGATGTCCAGATTCAGCGCCATCACCCAAGGCGATGGCGTGATCGTGGTCGTATCGTATTGCGGCGACGCCGTGATCGTCGGATTCGGGCGCTGTCCTGCCGTGCGCAAACCAGCGTGAGCCGTGCTCCACTGTGCGCGCGCGACGTCCAGTTCCGGCGAAAAGTAGAAAGCCGCCAGTGTCAACGCCTCCAAGTCCCAGGTCTGGCGCGGCCATTCCCCCGTCACTCGGTTGGTTTCCAGGAACGCCCGCAGCCCCGGTTCTGCGAGCGAGCGGGCCTCATAGTCCGCAGCCACCTTGGCAGCGGCCATCGGCTTCGCCTGATACCGCACGCAGCCCGTCACGCCGGCTGCTACTAAGGCTGTGGTCAGCAGCACGCCCGCCGCGCGTTGCGCTCGCCGCCCCTGCAGTGTCACAAGGTCTCTTTGCATAGATGACAAACCACTCCTACCCGCGCGCCTCATCGCGGAAGTTGCTGGTCGGCCGCAGGTTGGGCAAGATGGCTCACGCCTTGTTTGAGTTCGGACCAACGGCCAGTCGCTCCCGGACATCGGTCGGGAAGGCGGCTCCCCACTGCGTGGCGCGGATGAGGCGGGCTGAGGACAGCCGGGCAGCTTGTCCTTCATGGAACTGCAGGTGTAACGACACGGTAGAAGCGCTGCTTGTCAGCCGGGGCGGAGTCGGTGACCGCAACCAGGCGTCGGAGGTCGGAAAGCCGACGAGCACCGCCCGCCCACCCGGTGGGACGGTGAAGTCCAGGGGGAAGGTGAAGTCCACGCCGCGGGTCACCCGCCAGCCGGACAGATCAACTGGGTCAGCCCCGGCATTGTGAAGCTCGAACCACTCTTCAAGCCGATTGGTGCTGGCAGGGTGATACATGATCTCGTCCACGACCACCCCTGCGGCGCGAAGTGGCAGGGCCGTCACGAAACAAGAAAGCAGCAGGAACACAACGCACCGCAACGTATGATTGAACATAGAAAGAGTTCGGAAACGAGACGTCATGCCGGCCAACATTTGGAGACTCGGGGGGGGGTCTCCCATGATGCCCGATGTGACAGAACGGGGGCGCCGACCAGCCGACCAGCCGACCACGAACCGTGTGCTACTTCGCCTTCCTGCGGGCTTCGCCAGCCTCCTTGGCAGGCGTCTCGATTTCCGTGGACACGATGTTCCCGGTCACGGCGTCCACCAGCACCTCGGTGACATTCTCGGTTCCCGGCGTGGCGATGTCGAAGGACCAGACCAATCGGCCCTTCTCCTTTTCCAGTTCAGCGGACTTGACCGTCCCGCCGGGTGCCTTGCGCAGCGCGATTTCCTCGGCCTGGGGCTGGGAGAGTTTGGCTTGCGTCCGCAGTTGCTCTGGTGACGGTTCGGTGGCGCAGCCAGCGGCAAAGGTCACGAGGACCGCGGCGGCGAGCGAAACAACGGCGCGTGTCTTTTTCATAGTCTGCTTGATCTCACTGTCACGGAATGACTCCGGAGGAACCCACTCCTCACGGCACTCGAATGAGCACACCGCCATCATGTCCGGAAAAGACGAGCTCTGCATGAAAGCCGGATGACAGTTTTGTCATGCGTGGCCGCACACCCGGGCGCGGTGACCTGCCTGTTCCCCCGGCGCTCGGTCCCCTGCCCGTCATCGACCCGCGCGTCAAAGACGGGCAGGCGCGACGACCAGCCCCTCCTCAAGCAGCGGAAGTGTCACCGTCACGATGGTTTCGCGGTTCATGATTGAGGCGATTTGAATCTCGCCCCCGTGGGCTTTCACGATCCACTGCGCGATGGCCAACCCCAAACCGCTGCCTTCGACGCTGGTCCCGTGCGCCGGATCGCCACGATAGAAGCGGTCGAATACTCGCGGCAGTTGCTCCGGAGCGATGCCCGGCCCGGTGTTGGTTATCCGCAGGACCACACTCCGAGATCCGCGGACGAACTCGATCTCGACTCGCCCGTGGGACTGGTTGTACTTGATGGCGTTGTCGGTGAGATTGAGCAGAAGTTGCTTCAAGCGATGGGGATCGCCGCGCACGGTGGCCTCGTCGCACGCCTTCAGTTCAACCGTGATTCCGCCGGGCCAGGCCAGCAGTTGGGCATCGGCGAAGCTGGCGCGTACCAACTCGTCGAGGCGAACGGACTCCAGTGCCAGGGTGAGTTGACCGGTGTCTGCTTTGGAGAGGAGGGTGAGCGAATCCACAATCTTGGTGAGGTGGGCGACTTGATCGAGCTGGTTGGCGAAGATCTCGCGCTGTGCCGGCGGGGTGGCGCTGTCGCGCAGTGCGGTTTCGGTCTCAGCGCGGATCACGGTGAGCGGCGTCTTGAGTTCGTGCGAGGCGTTCAGGGTGAATTCGCGAATCTGAGTGAACGATTCGTCGAGCCGCGTCACCATGTTATTGAAGACGACCGTGAGCCGGTCGAGTTCGTCCCCCCGACCGGCCAGAGGAAGACGCTCCTTGAGGTTGGAGATATCGATCCGCTCGGCGGCCGCCGTCAGGGCGCTAATCGGCGCGAGGGATTTCCCCAGCAGCAACCAACTGCCCAGCAGCAAGAAGAGCATGGTGGGAAGGCCGTAACCGATGACGATCTCCCCGGTTTCGGACCAAGCCGACTCGGGTTCTGTGTTCTGCTGCCGCAGGAGGTGTTGCTGTTCGACCCATTCGTAGTGCAGCACGCCGGACAAAACCGCCAGAGACAGCAGCAGGATGCCGCCGATCCAAAGGGTGAGGCGAGTGCGAATCGTCACGATGGCTCCTTGAGCACGTAGCCGACGCCCCGCACGGTGTGAAGGAGCTTCGGTTCGAAGCCGGCGTCGATTTTCTCGCGCAAGCGCATGATGTAGACATCCACCAGGTTGCTGCCGGGATCGAAATCGTAGTCCCAGACCTTCTCGACGATGGCCATCCGTCCGCAAATGCGGCCGGCCGAACGCATCAGGAACTCGAGCAACAGGTACTCGCGCGGCGCGAGATCAATCGGTGTTCCGCCCCGCTTCACCTTGCGGGTGACCGAGTCGAGCGTGAGGTCCGCGATGCGCAGGATGGGAGTCTTGGCCTCGCTCTGCCGGCGTCCGAGCGCCCGGACGCGCGCAAGCACTTCCTCGAGGGCGAACGGTTTGGGCAGGTAATCGTCGGCGCCGGCGTCCAATCCCTCAATTCTTTCGCTGACCTCTCCCCGCGCGCTCAGCAGCAACACCGGGACAGTGATTCTCCGCTCCCGCATCTGGCGGACCACGCTCAGGCCGTCGCGGCCGGGCAACATGATGTCGAGCACGATCACGTCGAACGGAGTGTTGGCGGCGGCGAGGAGCGCCTCGGAGCCGTCGTGCAGCACGTCCACCACGTGGCCCTCGGCCTGGAGCGCCTTGCGGATGAACGAGGCGGTCTTGCGTTCGTCTTCGACTACGAGCACACGCATGATCTCCAGAGTAGCCGAGGTCCCCGCCGGAGACAATCCGGGGTTGCGAGTCGGAGGATCGGGTGGGAGGGATGGATTCACAGGTCCTTTCGCGTCCCGCGCTTATCGCTTGCCGGCATCCTCGAGAGGCATCCTCCATGTTTCCGCGGGAGCCAGCACCCGCTCGACAACGGCATCGGCGCGCCCCGAAGCGCGCGACACGACCCGGAGCCGCACCGGCTGATCGAGTGGCGATTGGTTGAGAACCGAGATTTCACCCGCCCCGTCGCCGCGCCGCACGACAAGCTCGTGGCCTCTGGTCTTCACGAACTCCAGACGGTCCAATCGAACCAGCAACGGACCATAGAGCGTCGCAATTCGCGAGGACTTGTCCCCGGGAGGACGATTGCCCACGATGCGGGCAACAGGCGGGCCCTGGGCTGGCCACCGGGTGATTTCGTGCAGAGCGGGCGTCTCGGGCCCGAGTTGCGCGAGCAGCTTGTCATAGTCCGACACGCAAACGTAGGCCGGATAGTCCTGCTTGAGGAGCTGCGCTGCCCGCTCGAACGAGGCCAACGGCCAGGCGGTGTTGAGGTAGAATTGCAGGGCAAAGGGTGTGTCGACGTGAACGAGCGGGAAGCGCTCTCCCCAGCGCTCACGGACGACAGCGGCGACCTCACGCATCCCCAGCGTGGTCTGAACGCGCCCGCTGCGCCCCAGCAGGACATGATGGTACAGCATGAGAGATGCGAGCACGAGGACGCCCAGGCCGCTTGCGGCGCCGATCAGTCTCCTCGTTGACCACAACTGAACCCAGCGCGCCAGTTCCCGTCCCGCCAACAAGGCGGCCGCCGGAATCAGCGGGAAAATCAGGCGACCGCGCTGGTGAGCGGCGACGCAGAAAAGCGCCAGGCCCGAGAAGAACCAACAGAACAGGAATCGCTCGAAACGCCGGGTGGCGGAGGCACGAGCCGGGTCGTTCCAGACGCGCCACCAGGCCACCACGGCCACCAGACTCCACGGCGCAAATTCCTTGAGGAAGCTCCAGGGCGGTTCGTAGAAACCGAGCAACACGGTTTCATGGCGCCCTGTCCCGGTGGCGTGGGCTGCCAGCTCGCGCCCGAGCATCTTCTGAATCACGGGCGATCCCGCTTCCATGTAGGCCAGCGCAAACCAGCCCCCGCAGATGCCCAGGAACAGGAGCACGCCTGGCCAGTGCGAACCTCGCAGGCGCGTTTCGTGGCCGGTGCGCCGCTCCCAGAAATGCGCCAGCAGGCCCCCCGCGCCCAGCACCAGCGCGATCGGTCCCTTGGCCAGCGTGCCGAGCGCCCCGGCCAGCCAAAACCACGTCCAGCCGCGTCCGAGGGACCACGCGCGAAACGCGGCCAGTGCCGCGAGCGTGACGGGCAACGCAAGCAATCCATCATAGCGCGCGGTGACCATCTGTCGCGCGCCCGCCGCGGAGAGCAGGTAAATGACGGCGCCGAGAAGACCCGATGGCCAGCCGAATTGCCGTTTGCCCGCGGCCAGGAGGAGCAGGGCGACGCCGACGGTGGCCAGTGCGGACGGGAGGTATAGGGCGAAGCGGTTGATCTCGCCGAAAGCAAGCGTCGCGAGACCGGCAATCCACATCAAGAGCGGCGGTTTGGAGGCCACCGCGCCCGTCACGTCGTGTTGGACGATCCAGTGCCCGTTTTGGACTGCGTCGAGCACGTAGTTCCCGACGCGCCGTTCGTTGTCCATCAAATTGGGATAGCCCGAGAGGGCGATCGCGAACATGGCCGTCCCCAGCGCCGAGACGAGGAGGTAGAGCGTCCAAGCCGGAGGCGCAGGGGGGCAAGGGAACGTCTCCGTTTCGGATCGGGCAGGCTCGTGTCCGTGCGCGTCCCCGGGCAGTTCGTGTTTCGTGATGGTGGCGTTCACGCTGCGCGCACTGTCTCGCCCCCGGGTGAAAGAGGAATGAAACGTAAATGACAATACTGTCATCCGGCTTTCATGTGGGCGCCATCTCGATCCCTCACTGTTCCAGTCGATGATGAGTTTCATAGCGCTTGGAGCGGATGCAGGGGACGCCTTGCCTCACGCTCGTTTCCGACAACCCCGCGCATGAGTCCGGGGGATGCCTCATTTTCCGTCGTGGTTCCCTTCTACAACGAGGAGGACAACGTGCGCTCCGTCCTCGAAGAATTGCGCGCGGCGCTGCCCCGGGCCGAAATTGTCGCCATCGACGACGGAAGCAGCGACCGCACCTGGATGGCTGTCAGTGAAATGACGGGAATCCGGGGGCTGCGGTTCGCGGAGAATCTCGGGCAAAGCGCCGCGATTTACCACGGACTGCACGCGTGTACGGGCGAGGTCTGCGGTCTGATGGACGGTGACGGCCAGAACGATCCGGCCAGCTTCTGGCCGCTCCTCGAAGCATTTCATGGCGGTGGCGTGGATGTCGTCTGCGGCTATCGGGAGGATCGGCACGACCGATGGAATCGAAAGGCTGCCTCGCGGATCGCGAACGCGATTCGCCGCGCGTTCCTCCACGACGGCATCCGCGACACCGGCTGTTCTCAAAAGGTGTTCCCGCGACAGGCGGTCGACCTGCTGGTTCCGTTCCGGGGACTGCATCGGTACCTGCCCGCGATCTTCCGGCAGGCGGGCCTCCGCCTGGCCGAGGTGCCAGTCCGGCATCGCCCGCGCTTGGCCGGGACATCGAAGTACAACAACTGGTCGCGTGCCCGCGCGGGGGCCTTCGACCTGATCGGCGTCGCGTGGCTGCTCCGCCAGCAACTGCCCCGGGCCCGAATCCAGGCAACCAAGTGAATGAATGACACATTGTTCCGAGTTGATCTGTTTGACGTGGCAGTGGTGGTCACACCGTGGAAGCTCATCGGGTACTTGGGTGTCGCCCTCTTCGCGGGGCGCTGGTTCGTCCAGGTGATCGCGTCGCACTCGGCGCGCCGCTCCCAATTCCCGCGTCTGTTCTGGTACATGTCGCTGCTGGGCAGCCTGCTGCTGCTCTCCTACTTCAGTCTCAGCAACAAGAGTGATTCGGTTGGCGTGCTGTCCAACCTGTTTCCCGCGGCCATCGCGGCCTACAACCTGTTCCTGGAGGCACGGCACGACCGCCGCCAGGCCGGTGTGAGCCGCTCAGCGCAAGGCGCCTCGAGCTGAAGCGATGACGCATCTGCGACCCAGCACCGTTGGTCCGGTTGGCGAAGAGCGCGGACGACTGCGCGGCGCCGCAACCCCCGGGGCGCGCATGGCCACGACACCTGTCAGGCAACCGACACTCGAGTCTGAACCGAGTCGTGGCCGATACTGGGAGCGACTGGCTCTGGGCCTGTTCGCGCTGATTGCCTGCTTTGCCCTGCTGGGCGGGCGCGGACTCAACGAACCGGACGAGGGGCGCTACGCGGAGATCAGCCGCGAAATGTTGGAGAGCGGAGACTGGGTGATGCCGACACTGCATGGTTTTGCTCACCCTCAGAAACCTCCGGTTGTTTACTGGCTGACCGCAGCAAGTTTCACGGTGTTCGGTCAGAATGGGTGGGCGGCTCGGTTCCCCTGTGCCCTCGCGGCCCTCGGCACGGCGTGGCTGATCTTCAGGACGGGCCGAAGCCTGTTCGGGGAGCGCGCCGGGGTGGCGGCCACGATTGTGTTGGTCACGTCTTTGCAGTTCTTTGTCCAGGCTCGGCTGCTCACGCCGGACATGATCCTGACGTTTTGGATCACGACGGCGATCGCTTCCTTTGCTCAATGGGCACTCGAACCCGCCCATCGGCGCTGGCTCTGGGGTTGCTTCATCGCGATGGGTCTTGGCTTCTTGACCAAGGGGCCGATGGCGATCGTGGTGCCGGTGAGTGCTGTCGCGACGTGGCAGATAGCGCTCAGGCGCCGGGGCGAGAGAGTGAGGATTCCCTGGTTCAGAGGGATGGCGCTGACCGCACTCATCGGTATCTCATGGTTTCTGATCGTCGCAGTCAGGGAGCCAACGCTGGTCCACTTCTTTGCGTACGACGAGTTGGTCGCACGTTTCTTCACCGGGCAGCATGGCCGCTCCCACTCGACGTTCTTCTACATCCCCGTACTGCTGGTTGGCCTGCTGCCGTGGACGTTTCTGTTGGCTTCAGTCGTTCCCTGGCTGAACCGCGAGCTGAAGACCGACCAGTCGTTTTGCCGCGTGTGGTGGTTGATGATTGGCTGGGTGGTGCCTCCGTTTCTGGTGCTTTCGTTGAGCGGCTCGAAGCTGATCACCTACGTGCTTCCCCTCTATCCCGCACTGGCCCTCGCGATCGGGGCCTGGTGGGAGCGGGTGGGAAGCAGGGCCGATCTGACCTGGCATGCCGCAAGCATCGCAGGGCTTTTCGGCAGCCTGATTGTGGCCCTCGTGGCGGCTCTGCGGTTCACCACGCACACGATACCCGCCGTGCCGCTGCCTCTGCTCGGGGTTCTGATTCTGGCCGCACTGGGCATGGGCGCCCTGACCGTGCCGGTCAAGCCCAAGGCCCCCGTGCTGGGAGGCGGTTTTGCGGCAGCCTCATTGGGCGTATGGGTCCTTCTGCTGAGCCAAGCCGCATCGTGGAATGACCTGATGGGCGTCGGAGCGTCCATGCGGTGCCTGGCGCAACGGATTCGTTCTGAGACTGGCGACGAACCGATGGTCTTTGTCTACGGAGTCAACGTGCCAGGCTTGGAGTGGTATTTGTCACGTCTGATCCACGTTTCCGAGGACCGCGTGGATCATCTGTTGCCGCCGACGCCCGCCCAGGAGGCGAGACTGCTGTCCTCGCCCGGACAATGTTCGACCCTTGCGCCGCCGGGGCAGCCGGTCTTTGGGGTGGTCAAGTTGGCGAAAGTGGGCTCCGACTGGCCGACCAATACGTGGCGCGTTGTTGCGACCGCGGGATCGTTTGCCTTGATCCAGCGGATGGAGGGGGTCGCGAGCGATTCTTCGAAACGGCCTGCGCCCCTGGCCCGCACGTTTCACGGAGTCTCGATCGGCGCGAGGCCGAAACCGCCGAGACCCGGGCCAACGCAGGCTCGCCCCGCCCTCTGTGTCCTCGTCCT